>NZ_JBYIQW010000129.1:0-1178 GCF_057707815.1 Actinacidiphila sp. bgisy160 | reverse complement strand
GGACAAGCCCTCGGCTTATTAGTACCGGTCAGCTCCACCCATTACTGGGCTTCCACATCCGGCCTATCAACCCAGTCGTCTACTGGGAGCCTTAACCCCTCAAAGGGGGTGGGAGTCCTCATCTCGAAGCAGGCTTCCCGCTTAGATGCTTTCAGCGGTTATCCCTCCCGAACGTAGCCAACCAGCCATGCCCTTGGCAGAACAACTGGCACACCAGAGGTTCGTCCGTCCCGGTCCTCTCGTACTAGGGACAGCCCTTCTCAAGACTCCTACGCGCACAGCGGATAGGGACCGAACTGTCTCACGACGTTCTAAACCCAGCTCGCGTACCGCTTTAATGGGCGAACAGCCCAACCCTTGGGACCGACTCCAGCCCCAGGATGCGACGAGCCGACATCGAGGTGCCAAACCATCCCGTCGATATGGACTCTTGGGGAAGATCAGCCTGTTATCCCCGGGGTACCTTTTATCCGTTGAGCGACGGCGCTTCCACAAGCCACCGCCGGATCACTAGTCCCTACTTTCGTACCTGCTCGACCCGTCAGTCTCACAGTCAAGCTCCCTTGTGCACTTACACTCAACACCTGATTGCCAACCAGGCTGAGGGAACCTTTGGGCGCCTCCGTTACCCTTTAGGAGGCAACCGCCCCAGTTAAACTACCCACCAGACACTGTCCCTGATCCGGATCACGGACCGAGGTTAGACATCCAGCACGACCAGAGTGGTATTTCAACGATGACTCCACAATGGCTGGCGCCACTGCTTCACAGTCTCCCACCTATCCTACACAAGCCGAACCGAACACCAATATCAAGCTGTAGTAAAGGTCCCGGGGTCTTTCCGTCCTGCTGCGCGAAACGAGCATCTTTACTCGTAGTGCAATTTCACCGGGCCTGTGGTTGAGACAGTCGAGAAGTCGTTACGCCATTCGTGCAGGTCGGAACTTACCCGACAAGGAATTTCGCTACCTTAGGATGGTTATAGTTACCACCGCCGTTTACTGGCGCTTAAGTTCTCAGCTTCGCCCTGACGAATCAGAGCTAACCGGTCCCCTTAACGTTCCAGCACCGGGCAGGCGTCAGTCCGTATACATCGCCTTACGGCTTCGCACGGACCTGTGTTTTTAGTAAACAGTCGCTTCTCGCTGGTCTCTGCGGCCACCACCAGCTCAGGGAGC
>NZ_JBYIQW010000128.1:0-1199 GCF_057707815.1 Actinacidiphila sp. bgisy160 | reverse complement strand
CTAGTGGCTTGGCTCGGATGGTTGGCCCGGTAATTGATCGGCTGTCGGTCTGCGGTCAGGCTGTCTCCAGGGCTTGATCTTGGAGGTGGTTGTGGGGCGTCGTCCGGGAGTGTTCGTCCGGCCGGTGAGCATGGAGGAGGGCCGGCGTCTGCAGCGGATCGGTCGGACCTCCAAGGACCCGGTCAGGCTGCGGCGGTCCATCGTGGTGATGATGTCCGCCCAGGGCCAGACGGTGAAGGACATCGTCTCGTTGCTGCAGGCCAGCGCGGATTACGTGCGGGATGTCATCCATGCCTTCAACGAGCGGGGGTTCGACGCGCTGGACCCGAAATGGAGCGGGGGACGCCCGAGAACGATCAGTGACCAGACGCGCGAGCGCATCTGCCTGATCGCCCGGACGTCCCCCGCCGACTGGGGCATCACCGCGTTCTCCACCTGGAGCCTGGCCAAACTGGCCGAGCACCTGGTCACCCGCAACGTCGTGCCCGCCGTCAGCCGGGAGACACTGCGCCGCATCCTGCGGGACGGCAAAGTCTCGTGGCAGACCACCACAACATGGAAAGCCTCCACCGATCCGGACTTCATCGCCAAGATGCACCGGGTGCTGGAACTGTACGACGCGCCCCGGCCGACGGCCGGGTGATCTGCGTGGACGAGTTCGGCCCGCGCAACCTGCTGCCTCGCAAGGGCAAGGCCTGGCGACCGCACGGCAGGCCCCGCCGACTCCGGGCTACCTACCACCGTTACGACGGCGTGATGCACATGCTCGCCGCCCTCGACCTGGCCACCGGCAAGATCTACTACCGCATCCGGCAACGCAAGCGATGGCAGGAATTCCTCGGCCTCCTCAAGGCCCTGCGTGCCCGCTGGCCCGGGGAGAAGCTCTACGTCGTGCTGGACAACTTCTCCCCGCACAAGCACCCCAACGTCCGAGCATGGGCCGCAGCCCACCGGGTCGAGCTGGTCTACCTGCCCACCTACGGCTCTTGGCTGAACTGGATCGAGTCCGAGTTCGCGGCCCTGCGCTACTTCGCCCTCAACGGCACCGACCACCGCAGCCACGGCGAGCGGAACGCCGCCATCAACGCCTACATCCGCTGGCGAAACGCACGCGCCGAACCGAAGACCAACCTCGCCCCTGACTCACCCATCCGCACCTGGACCCATTACCCGGCCAAGGCTGCGTGACAAGCCACTAG
>NZ_JBYIQW010000127.1:0-1503 GCF_057707815.1 Actinacidiphila sp. bgisy160 | reverse complement strand
GCGCTTCAGCTCGGCGTTCTCCTTCTTCAGCCGCTTCAGCTCGGCCGACTCCTCCGTCGTCGTGCCCGGCCGGGTGCCGGTATCGATCTGGTCCTGCCGGACCCACTTGCGCAGCGTCTCGGTCGTGCCGATGCCCAGCTTCTGGGCGACCGCTTTCATCGCGGCCCACTCGGTGTCGTACTCCGGCCGCACCTCGGCGACCATCCGCACCGCACGACGGCGCAGCTCAAGCGGGTACTGGGAAGGACGTGCCATGACTCAATCCTCTCAAATGATCGAGTCCCTACCGAACCCGGAGCGGTTCAAAGCGCACCTGGACACTCCAGGTCCGTCCCAGCACTGGCGGGACGGACCTGATCTGCCCGCAGTGCGGCCGCATCCCGGCCACGTCCGGGTCCGCCGCGACGCGAGCCGTCATCGTGAACCACCTGGCCCTCCACGCCCGTTCCGAACCGCTCCCCGCCCACCTGCGCACCTGCAGGTGCGGCGAGCACGGCTGCCGTTGGCACCCGCGTCACCGCGGCTGCAGCGGACCAATCGCCCTGCTACTCGCACGGAGCGCGGGCGGTCGCATCTGGCGCCTGACGGATGCGTGCCGGGCTTGCGCCGCTGCCACCGAACACGCCGCCACGGTTCCCGAGCCCCGTAGCGTCGTCGGGGTCGTCGAAGAAATGACCAGCAGCCTCGTGGAACTCTTCCCAGCCAAAACCGGGGACCTCGTTGAGGACGGGCCTTGCTGGCAGGACTGAGCGCTGTACGGATAAATCGGCGCATCCGCGAGACGCCCCACGGCTTCCGGCCCGATCATGAACAGCATCGGAAACCTACCCGTGACTGTCTCAAGCCTGCTCATCATCACTGCACACAGACTGGGATGCCAGCACCTCGACGCGGAGGCCACGTGGAGCCCGGAACCGCAACCCAACTGATCACCGTAGGGGCAACCCTGGGCGGTGTAGTGCTCACACTCCTGGCCAACGCGTCCCTGGAGCGACGCAGAGCCCGCGACACCCGCGCCCTCGAGGCGATGCGCCTGGAGGGCGAACAGGGCCGTTGGCTTCGCGATGAACGCCTGAAGGCCTACTCCGCCCTCTCCCTCGCAGGTGAAGAAGCACTGCAGTTCATACGATCCGAACTGCCCCGCCTCATCGGCCCGGAGGCTGCCGCTCATCGCCCGGAGACCGAAGCTCGCTGGCAAGAGCTCAGAACGCAGCTACGCAAGGCCTACAATCACGTGGCTCTCTTCGGCGCTGATCACGCACGTGAGGCCGGACTGCGCATCTGGCGGACCGCCCGCAACGGCGGCAACGACATCCTCCGCGACCTGGACTCCGGCGCCGCATCCGCCTCAGACCACCCGGTCCTCAACGAACGGATCCGCGCTCTCAGTAGCTGTTGTCGTTCCGATCTTGAGGGGTGGGTATCGAACGGGAGTCTCGATTGGGTGGTGGCGGGGTGCTCGGCGCATACGAGTAGGGCCTCCTGAACAGCTCGTTGGTGTCG
>NZ_JBYIQW010000125.1:0-1827 GCF_057707815.1 Actinacidiphila sp. bgisy160 | reverse complement strand
CACTAGGTTGTGGCGTATCGGTCGCGGTGACGCCCCACCAGCTTGGCGCCAGTTCGTCACCGCGACCGACTTCGCCGACTCACCCATCCCCACCTGGAGCGGCCACCCGGCCACCGCTGCGTGACAAGCCGCTGGCGCGGCGCGCCTGCCGGACCTCGTGGACGCGGAACCACTCATCGGCGGTGGGCAGCTCCCGCTGCGCGCGGCCGGTGCCGTCGGTGCTGTTCAGCACGGCCCCGGATGAGTGCTGACGGACCGACTGCGGCGCGGTGGACCCTGATGAACAGGCCGGGCCCCTGCACCCCGAGAGGACCTTCGGCCGGCCGTCCTCGTCAGCGCGGGAAACGGCGCTCGAAGCCCTGCCACATCGCGTCGAAGTCCTGGCTCCGCCGAGGCGTCTCGAGTGCTTGGCGGGTGAGCTTGAGCGGAAGCCGGGCATCGAAAAAGATGATGAGGCCGAGATCGAGCCACTGGGGCGCAAGTTCCGCATTGGTCGCGAAGGCGTCGCCCTCCGGCGAAGAGCCGTGCGACGCCAGCATGTTGTGGAGCATGCCGGCGCCCGGCTCGCCGAACATGGTCGCCCCGGTCGGCGGGGTCTTGAGGATGCCGACGAACTCGCTGCCGATGTTTCGGTGGTAGTACGGCAGCCGGAAGGTGTCCATCGCCACCTCCCACCGCCCGACGACGGAGCAGAAGTCGAAGTTGGCCACACCGGGGGTGTCGGTCGGAGAGGTGAGGACCGTGTAGGCCGAGGGGTCAGTGTGGCCGTAGCTGAGCGTTCCGACGGTCTGGAAGGCGTGCAGGTCGTAGACGTAAGGCACATGGTTGCCGTGCCAGGCCACGACGTCCAGCGGCGAGTGGTCGTAGACCGAACTCCACAGCTCTCCGCCGTACTTGACGACAACCTCCACCGGTCGCTCGATGTCCTCATAGGCCGCGACCGGGACGCGGAAATCCTTCGGGTTCGCCAGAGCGGTCGTACCGAGGGGGCCGAGCTCGGGCAGAACCATCGGACGGCCGAAGTTCTCGGCGACATAGCCGCGGGCGACCGCGTCCAGCAGCTCCACCCGGAACCGTACGCCGCGCGGGATCAGCGCGACGTCTCCGGGCTTGACGTGCAGCAGCCCGAACTCGGTGCGCACCAGCAGCTCACCCTCGTGCGGGGTGATCAGCAGTTCGCCGTCGGAGTCGCTGAACACCTTGTCCTGCATCGAGGTGTTGGCGGTATAGAAGTGCACGGCCATACCGGTGCGCTCGGCCGGGTCGCCGTTGCCGCCGAGGGTCCACATGCCGGAGACGAAGTCCGTGTCGGCAGCCGGGGCGGGCAGCGGGGTCCAAGAGGTGCGGTTCATTTCGGACTGGGCGTCGGCGATACCGCAGAACGTCCCCGTATCGATCCTGGTGAAGGGGCGGTGTTGCGCCGACGGCCGGATGCGGTGCATCCAGGAGTAGCGGGTGTTGTCCCGCGAGTCGGTGAAGGAGCTGCCGTGGATCATCTCGGCGTAGAGCCCGAACGGCGGCCGCTGCGGCATGCTGTTGCCGACCGGCAGGGCGCCGGGCAGCGCCTCGCTGGAGTGAAGGTTGCCGAAGCCGTGCATGTACTCCAGCGATTCGGCGGTCTTGCGCGCCTTGTCTGTGCTCTGGTTATCCACCGTGATCAATCCTCAGTTGCATCGATAGCTGACTCGGACCGGTTACTGTCGCTGTTCTCATCGGAGAGACGAGGTGGCCCACGACAGGGCCGCAACCTCCCACGAAGGCGCGGTCGCACTCGCCTCATGCCTGATCCGGGCAAGAGCACTGTGACGACGGCCTCTGGCCGTAGGC
>NZ_JBYIQW010000124.1:0-2008 GCF_057707815.1 Actinacidiphila sp. bgisy160 | reverse complement strand
TGAGAGGGCGGTTCGTGAGTTGATGTCCGTTTCCGAGTGAGGCGGGAGCAGGACCGCTCACGTGGATGGGGAGAGCTGTGCGCGCACCCATTCGGGATCGGGATTGACGTGCGGTTGGCCCGTGACCACGACAGTCGGCACGGTCTCGTCACCGTCGTTGGCTGCCCTTACCGCCGTCGCCCCAGCCGGGTCGCGCCAGATATCGACCCAATGCAGCTGGTGGGCGCTGCCGCCCAACCGGATCCGCAGGCGCAGGCAGTACTTGCAGCCAGCCCTCCAGTAGACGATCGGTCGGCCGTCGACCGCGCTGCGTCGTTGTGCTTCCACCGCACTGATCGACCGTGGGAACGCCAGCGGCGAGTTCAGCCCCGCGAGCAGGACAAACATCAGCAGTAGTGGAACGGCAGCGCCAGGAAACCCTCTGACCACCAACGCGGTCGCAACGAGCGAGCCGCAGACCAGGAGCAACATCGGCAGGATCCATGCGCGCGTCATGATGACGCAGGCTATCGGTGGCGCAGATTCGGCGGATCGACGGCCCGCACGTCTGGGCCACGTCGCGCAGTCGTCATGGCAGTGAGAGGGAGAGCGTGAGTTGATGTCCATTTCCGGGTGGGTCAGGGGCAGGGCCGCTGGTCGCGGTGCTTGGCCGCTACTGCTTCCTGGTAAAGCTGCCGGCGTCGACCTCGGTGAGGATGTCGAGCTTGACCAGGCGTTTCAGCTTGGCGCGGGTGCCCTCGATATTTTTCGGCAGCAGTTCGTGGTCGAGGGCCTGGCAGACGTCGCGGGCCCGGAGGGGGCCGGTGGCCTCGTTGAAGACGGTGAGGATGCGGGGGTAGTCCGGGTGCTCGGGCAGGTCGTGTGAGCCGACCTGGACGGGTATCCGGTCGGCGAGGGTAGTGACGGTCTTCCGGGTGATCGCGAGGTGTTCGAGGTGGGTCTCGGCCTCCCGCAGCCGATCCCGCAGTTCGTCGATCTGAGTGCGGAGGTCGTCGGCCAGGGACCGGGCGGCGTCCTCCTGGATGCCGAGCGCGTCGAGCAGGGGCTGGATGTTCACGCGGTCACCGCTTGCTCTTCGCGCCAGGTGGAGGTGTTCGCGCCGGTGAGGCGGCTGATCATGACGTGGGACATCGCCCAATAGACGCGGGAGGCGGACGACGATGGGCGGTGCTCGTAGTCGCGGACCAGACGCCGGTGCAGTATCAAAATCCCGTAGGTCTGCTCGACCCTCCACCGCTTCGGCTGCGGCACGAACCCCTTGTCCTGCGGGTTGCGTTCGACGATCTCGACGTCGATCCCCAGGTTGGCGCCGTGCAGGACCACCTGGTTCTTGAAGCCCTGGTCAACCAGTGCCTTGCGGACGGTTCCGCCGGCGTGCTCGGCCACCTGGTCCAGCAGGATGATGCCCGCGGCGTTGTCGTGGGTGTTCGCGGCAAGGACGACCACCGCGATGACCAGGCCGAGGACGTCCACGGCCAGCCCGCGCTTGCGGCCCGGCACCCGCTTGGCCGGATCCCGGCCGGTCGTGGCAGCGGGGACCCCGGCAGCAGCGTGGACACTCTGGGTGTCCAGCACCACCAGGGTCGGGTCCTCTAATCGACGGGCCCGCTCACGGACCTGGCAGCGCAGGAGTTCATGGATGACCTGGTCGGTCCCGTCGTCCCGCCAGGCCGCGAAGTAGTAGTACGTCGCGCTCTTCTGCGGAAGATCGTGCGGGAGATAGGCCCACTGGCAGCCGGTCCTGGTCTGGTACAGGATCGCGTTCACGATCTCCCGTATCGCGTAGGCGCCCTGATGGCCACTGACCGAGCGGTGCCGGTCCTTCCACGCGGTGATCACCGGCTCGATCAACGACCACTGCTCGTCCGATAAGTCACTCGGATACAGCTTGCGTCCACTCACCCCGCCACCCCAACAGACCGCAGGCGGCGGACCAGCAGATTCCGCCCACATCTACACCATCAGGCGACCACAGAACTACTCAAAAAGTCACGAACCGCCCTCTCAG
>NZ_JBYIQW010000123.1:0-2078 GCF_057707815.1 Actinacidiphila sp. bgisy160 | reverse complement strand
TCCCCTCACCAGCAATGGCCCCCCTTCTCCCGAAGTTACGGGGGCATTTTGCCGAGTTCCTTAACCACAGTTCACCCGAACGCCTCGGTATTCTCTACCTGACCACCTGAGTCGGTTTAGGGTACGGGCCGCCATGAAACTCGCTAGAGGCTTTTCTCGACAGCATAGGATCATCCACTTCACCACAATCGGCTCGGCATCAGGTCTCAGCCTCAAAGAGTGGCGGATTTGCCTACCACTCGGCCTACACCCTTACCCCGGGACAACCACCGCCCGGGCTGGACTACCTTCCTGCGTCACCCCATCGCTCACCTACTACCACCTCGGGTCACCGGCTCCACCACTCCGACCCACAGCAAAGCTGAAGGCCGGCGGCTTCACGGGCTTAGCATCAGAGGGTTCAGCGCTGGCGCTTCAAAGCGGGTACCGGAATATCAACCGGTTGTCCATCGACTACGCCTGTCGGCCTCGCCTTAGGTCCCGACTTACCCTGGGCAGATCAGCTTGACCCAGGAACCCTTAGTCAATCGGCGCAAGAGTTTCCCACTCTTGTATCGCTACTCATGCCTGCATTCTCACTCGTGAACCGTCCACGACTCCCTTCCAGGGCCGCTTCACCCGGCACACGACGCTCCCCTACCCATCACAGCCTCCGTTGGGAGTATTGCTGCAATGACACGACTTCGGCGGTACGCTTGAGCCCCGCTACATTGTCGGCGCGGAATCACTTGACCAGTGAGCTATTACGCACTCTTTCAAGGGTGGCTGCTTCTAAGCCAACCTCCTGGTTGTCTCTGCGACTCCACATCCTTTCCCACTTAGCGTACGCTTAGGGGCCTTAGTCGATGCTCTGGGCTGTTTCCCTCTCGACCACGGAGCTTATCCCCCGCAGTCTCACTGCCGCGCTCTCACTTACCGGCATTCGGAGTTTGGCTAAGGTCAGTAACCCGGTAGGGCCCATCGCCTATCCAGTGCTCTACCTCCGGCAAGAAACACACGACGCTGCACCTAAATGCATTTCGGGGAGAACCAGCTATCACGGAGTTTGATTGGCCTTTCACCCCTAACCACAGGTCATCCCCCAGGTTTTCAACCCTGGTGGGTTCGGTCCTCCACGCGGTCTTACCCACGCTTCAACCTGCCCATGGCTAGATCACTCCGCTTCGGGTCTTGGGCATGCGACTGAACCGCCCTATTCGGACTCGCTTTCGCTACGGCTACCCCACACGGGTTAACCTCGCCACACACCGCAAACTCGCAGGCTCATTCTTCAAAAGGCACGCAGTCACGAGACACCAGCAAGCTGATGCCCGACGCTCCCACGGCTTGTAGGCACACGGTTTCAGGTACTATTTCACTCCGCTCCCGCGGTACTTTTCACCATTCCCTCACGGTACTATCCGCTATCGGTCACCAGGGAATATTTAGGCTTAGCGGGTGGTCCCGCCAGATTCACACGGGATTTCTCGGGCCCCGTGCTACTTGGGAGTCGCACAAGCAAGCCGCTGATGTTTCAGCTACGGGGGTCTTACCCTCTACGCCGGACCTTTCGCATGTCCTTCGCCTACATCAACGGTTTCTGACTCGCCCAGCCGCCGGCAGACGACTGAAGTACGATCCCACAACCCCACATGCGCAACCCCTGCCGGGTATCACACGCATACGGTTTGGCCTCATCCGGTTTCGCTCGCCACTACTCCCGGAATCACGGTTGTTTTCTCTTCCTGCGGGTACTGAGATGTTTCACTTCCCCGCGTTCCCTCCACACTGCCTATGTGTTCAGCAGCGGGTGACAGCCCATGACGACTGCCGGGTTTCCCCATTCGGACACCCCCGGATCAAAGCTCGGTTGACAGCTCCCCGGGGCCTATCGCGGCCTCCCACGTCCTTCATCGGTTCCTGGTGCCAAGGCATCCACCGTGCGCCCTTAAAAACTTGGCCACAGATGCTCGCGTCCACTATGCAGTTCTCAAACAACGACCCGTCACCCAACTCCCCCCGCCTTGAACGGAGTTCATCGAGTCCGGTCCACAACCGAGAACACTTCCATGCCCTCAGGACCCAACAGCGTGCCCGAC
>NZ_JBYIQW010000122.1:0-2104 GCF_057707815.1 Actinacidiphila sp. bgisy160 | reverse complement strand
CGCACCGTGGACGAAATCACCGGACGAACCCGCAGGTGCCGAGACTGCCCGCGCCGGCACACCGCCGGACCTGTCCTGGACCGGGAACGACTTGTCACCCCGGAACTCCACCGTGATGATTTCGGAGTTGGAGGCATGGACGACGGCACGCTCCACGTCGTCCTGGAAACGGTGGACCATGTCCACCAGCCCGCTCGGCGGGAAACGCCTGTCGAGCGCCTTGATCAGGCTGTCCTCGGTGACGCCGAGCTCGTCCGCCAGGTTCTTGAGGCGACCGGCCCTGTTGTCCCAGCCGGACTTGGCGTTGCCCGGCCCCACATGGATGGAGTTGTCCGCCGTCAGGACGGACGGACCGTACTTGTCGATCAAGTCCTGCGCGGCCTTCGAGCGCGCGGTCAGATGGAAGTCCGTCCCGCTGATCGTGACCGCCGTCCCGTCGAGCCTCCCGCCCGGGGTGACCATCACATTGAGGTGGACGGCCACCTGAACCGTCCTGTCCCCCTCGGTGACTGTCATCAGCACAGGTCGCGAGATGAGGTTCGTGCTCCCCTCTTCGCGGACCTTCCCGAACTCGAAACCAGCGAGCGTACGGCGGGAGCCGTCGACCGTCCCCGATCCTGTGATGCTGTCCAGGATCCGGACGCCGTCCGGGGTCAGCCTCCCACCCGTACCGGCACCCGCATGAGCGGCCGTGGACGTACTCACACTCGGGGCGGACGGGGAGACGGAGTGCGTCAGGTGCTTGTTGATGCCGTCGACCAGGGCGTTACGGGTATCGACAGCCATGCCGATCAGCTGCCTGAACGTGTCATTGGTGCCGCCGGAAGCCTTGATCAGCGCCTTCCACTCCGCCTTCCGGGCAGCGCCGAGGTCCTTCACCTCCAGCTTTGTGAGAGCGGTGACGCCGTCCGCCTGAATGTCGTGGAAGGCGATGGCCGCCAGGCTCTTCCCGGCGTTCGGGTCCTTCGCCAGGACATCCGGGTGATGCAGCTTGATGTAGCGCTCGATCTGCTCGGTCCAGGTCTTCGAGTTCGCATGGCTCTGGGTCAGCCCGCTGAGGATCGCCCGCGGGTCGTCCCCCACCTCCTTGGCGATCCGCTCCCCATCGGTGACGAGTGCGAGACCCGAGTCGAAGACGAAGCCCTGGTTCTCCCGCCCCCGCCATTGGAAACCGCGGTTCTTGAGGGAGCTGGCGAGGAGCCGCTCGCCCTCCCTGGCCTCGTAGCTGATGCTTCCGCCGGAGATCTCGCCGAACCGGATGTCCTTCTCCAGGCCGAGGTTCGGGTCGACACGGATGAACGTGTTGGGCTCGGGGAAGTAGATCGCCCGCGTGTCGGTCTTCGCCATCGCGTCGCGCACGGCCAGGTCAAGATCGGCGGCGTTCTTCGCGACACCCTCGGGGAGCGTGTAACCACCGCTCACCATCTCGGGAGCGGACCCGTTCTGGCCGGTCAGCGTCTCGATCTTCGCGGCGGCACGGTCGAAGAGCGGCTTTCCGCCGACGACCATGCTCTTGACGTCGGCGTCACCGACGTGCAGATACACCTCTCCCTTGGCGTTCAGCTTGAGCTTGTCCAGCATGCCCCGAGTGAGATCGTCGCGGACGACCGCCTCACGGAGCGCGCCGTACGGGACCATCTTCTGGCCGCCGTCCGCCAGCAACTGGGGGTTCCGCTGCTCCCAGGTGAAACCGCTGACGGACACCGAGAAGTCGCCCTCCTTCTCCCACTGCTGAGCGAACTTCCGCACCGTGTCGACGATTTCGGCTTCCTTGCCGGTGCGCCCGTTCACACCGATGACGAGACCGAGCCGTTCGCCGAGGGACTCCTTCCCGAACGCCGTTCCGTAGGTCTTCGCCAGGGTGAGCAGATCGGTGTCCGGGGTCGCGATGACGGTGGCGACGAAACGGGTACCCTCACCGCCCTGGAGCGAGCCCTTGGCCATGCCGTCGTACTGGGCGACGGGCTTCAGCTGGTAGTGACCCGCGATCTTCTGGTAGCCCTCGGTGAATCGCGTGGTGTCCGTCTGCCGCGTGAAGGTGGACGGGACGGCCACCGACTGCGAGGTGCCCGCCTTCGCGTTGCGCGTTCCCTTCGGCGCGTTC
>NZ_JBYIQW010000121.1:0-2334 GCF_057707815.1 Actinacidiphila sp. bgisy160 | reverse complement strand
AAGAGGTCAGGGCGAACCTGCGAGAAGTAGTACGGCCGCTGGGCGATGAAGTCCACCGCATCCATGCCGGTCAGATAGTCCGTGCTGGTCTCGGAGTAGCGGGTGTTCTCCTTCCCGTCGAAGAACTTCCCGCTGGTGGTCTTGGAGACCTCGATGGTGCCACCGGAGACGCTCATCGCAACCTGATGGGTCTGGTTCCCGTAGCCGTCATAGGGCTGATATGTGTGGCTGACGCTGTCGAACTCGCCTGCCTCAAGCGCTTCGAGAACTCGGTTTACATCCATGATCAGCGCCTCCAGGTTGGCCGAAGAGTGGGAGACGCCCCGACCACCGGGGTGGTCGGGGCGTCTCTGAAACCCCACGTTGAAAGGTGAGGGCCCCAGCCTAGAACCGGCTCGTCGACTGCATGTGTGCTTTCAGCAAGTTCGTTCCCAACTGGCCCCGTCCCTCGAGGCCGCTCCCACAGGAACTCCTCCGGGGCCGGAATAACGGACCGCGTTGCGCTCACAGGTGGCAGCAGTGCATCCGCCGTACGTGGCCGCCGGCAGAATCACCCTCCCGGATAGCGGTTCCACCAGTTCGGGTCCCAGCCCCCAACGTACTCGCCGCCGCTCGGCGAGTCGGTGGCTTCGCTCAGCAGGTCGCGGGCCAGGGTATCGAGAACCCAGGCCAGTTCGTGGCGGCTCACCAGGCCGCTCGGCAGTGCCTCGACACCGTGCGCCGCCCCGAGCAGGGCGCCGGTCACACAGGCGACCGAGGCACCGCTCGGTGCGCCGGCCGCGAAGCGCAGCGCGCTCTCGACGTCGCTACGGTCAGGGAAGGAGGCTGCGGCATAGAGCCCGCCGAGGAGTGCTGCCGGTGCCGTGGCCTCCGGTGCGAGCTGAGCGAGCTGTCCGGCGTCGGCGGGCTGAGCAACGGCCTGCCGGAGGGCTGCAGCGAGCCGCCCGTGCTCGTCGTCGCTAAGGCCCCGGTCAAGGGAGGGAAGAACGGAGAGCCCGGTCTGAAGTGAATCCCGTACCCCGTTGCCGGTCAGGCAGTGGTGGACCAGCACGATCGCGCGGGCTGCGGCGGAGTGCGCCGCCGCGTCACCGTGCGTCAAAGCGGCAAACTCTCGCGCCTGCTCGG
Source organism: Actinacidiphila sp. bgisy160 (assembly GCF_057707815.1). NCBI lineage: Bacteria > Bacillati > Actinomycetota > Actinomycetes > Kitasatosporales > Streptomycetaceae > Actinacidiphila > Actinacidiphila sp. bgisy160. The sequence continues at coordinate 1,209 of NZ_JBYIQW010000121.1, read as the reverse complement.
TCCAGTACCCCAGATCCGAGACGGCAACCGCGGCAACCGGAAGGGTACGGGTCAGAGCGTGGTAGCCACGGCTGTCCGTCGCCGGTCGCTCCAGGGTGCCCTGCTCGACCTTCGACAGCGCCGCCACCGTCGCCGGCGCGGAGCCGCGCCGCTCCGCCAGCACAGATACCTGCGCCAGCCAGCCGTCCGGCCACGCCGTTTCGGTGTCGAAGGGAGCCCAGCGCCGCCTCATCCGCTCGGCCTCGATGCCCTGCAGGGCCGCCCACCGGCAGTACGCGTGCCAAACCACCGACGCCGGATGGCAGATGCCCTTGTGCTTGCCACGGACCATCGCACGGATGGTGCCCTCCGCAGTGAAGCAAGCCAACTGGGCACTCACCCCGGCCCGCAACGGGCCGTCGGCTGGCACCTTGCCCCCGGCGGCCCCCAGCGTCTCCCCCACCGCCAGACCAAGCAGCATCCCCCGTACTCGAGACTCCGCCCTGTTCCGCAGGAACTTCCTCCGGTGCTCCTGCTCCTTCTCCTCTTTCGCACGCTCCTGCTCGGGAGTGAGCACGAGAGGCGGATCCCACACGATGCCGCCCAGGTGGTAGGGCTGGTACTGCTCGTCATCCACCTCCACCCCGTCCTGGCCCTGCTCACCATGCGCCATACGCTCCCCCTCCAACAACGCGCAATGCCGCGCTCTCCAAGAACAGCAGTGATACCACCTCGTCCGCGGCTCAGGACCGGCAGGAGCAAGACCGTCGCGTTGCCCGGGGTAACGGCCGGGGGCTGCACCATGACCGCCACAAGGACGAACCGTTATAACTGCGCACCAGCCAAACGACCTGAGCATCCCCGAAGCCACGACACGACAGGCCTAACTGACCAGCAGCAATGCACGCCAACGTCACCACACCGCCAGCAGGTACACACAGGAAGACAGCCTCGCAGCGGAACCAGAGCAGTCAATCAAAGTGCACAACCACTGGTCACAGCACTCCCACATGAGCAGCTCTTCCAGGCGGTGACAGTAGGGCAGAGGTCTGCACTACCGTGTGCCGCCACCGGCCCTCCCCGCCTCGGGCACCGGCCGAACCACTCGTCATTCAGTAGGGAGGAAAGCTCTCGATGGGGCACCGCGCACTCCCCCACCCGGTGAAGTGAACCGCTCCGGGTTCGGTAGAGATCTCAGATGTTGGTTGTGACCTGGGGTTTCGTGGTTGT
>NZ_JBYIQW010000120.1:0-2765 GCF_057707815.1 Actinacidiphila sp. bgisy160 | reverse complement strand
TCGCCCGCGCACACCCACACCATGATCGCCTACACCATCACAAGGGACGCGATCGACACGTCTGCTGTGTAGTAGACCGTCCGACCCTGCCGTGACCGGCTGATCCGGCCCTTGGCTACCAACTGCTCCAAGGTGCCTCGAACCACCGGGGTTTCCACGCGTCGGTCGGGAAGATTTTTCAGCAGCACCTGCGGCCCACGCCGCCGCGTGGGCCGATGCACAGGTCGGTAACGGCCCCAGCGGTGGGTCGGGGCGGCATAGCCGGCACAGCTCCACCGCCGGCCGGGCCGCGTACTGGGAGGCTTCCGCCGCGGTGAGTTCCTCGCCGTTGTCGATCCAGCACTCCCTCCGGTGCAGGATGCGGCATGGTGGCTGGCCGACCGCGGTAGGCAGGTGCTGCAGCCGCCACCCTGGAGCAGGTCCGGAAACCCAGGGTTGATCGCGGTGTCCACCTCGTAGGCCTGCTCGCCGGCGCGGCGCAGCTGCTCCACGGTGTGGGCCTCAATGATCTGCAGCCAAGCTTGGTCGACGGGCAGATAGAGCGGGGCGGGTGCGTCGGCTTGCTCGCGGATTCGGGCGAGCAGGCGGATCAGGTGGCCCTGGATGACCTGGAGCTCGTCTGGATCGCTGGGCAGGTCGTCGTGCACGTCGCTCCCGTGGGGTCAGGCGCTGTGACGGCGGTGAGCGAGCGGCGCCCAGGTGAGAGCGCCAGGGCCGAAACGGGCGATCACTTGGTCGACAACGGGGTCCAGGCGGTGTCCGGCCTCGCGCTCCGGGTCGAGGCTCAGCTGCACCGAGGCCCCCCTCGGCGCCGCTCAGCTGCTCGGCGCGAACCGAGATGCCCCGTACCCGGGCCCGCTGCAGCCCCATGCGCTCGAACAGTTCCAGGGCGGCGATGCGCAGATCGTCGGTGTACGCACTGGGCTCGCGTAGCGTCCGGGAACGGCTCACGCTGCTGCCTCCGGCAAACGCGATACCGACGGTGAGCACGCGGGCGACCTGGTCGCGCTCGCGCAGCTGGTGCGCGACGTCCACCACGGCGTGAAGGATTTCCCGCCCGATCACTGTGGGGTCGAGGGTGTCGCCGTCCAGGCCCCGCTGGACGGCGATGCTCTGCGGCAAGGCGGTGGCGACCACCGGCCGCAGGTCGATGCCCCGGGCCCGCTCATGGACCAGCCTCGCCTGTACGCGGCCCTCGAGGACCCGCTGCAGTGTCTCGACGGGCAGGCGCGCCACCTGGCCGACGGTGCGCAAGCCGTAGCGCTCCAGGGTGGCGGCCTGTGCCAGCCCGACGCCGTACAAGTCCTGGACCGGCAGTGGGTCGAGGAAGGCCCGCACCGCCTGATGGTCGTCGGGGACCACGCGGATGCCACCACGGCCGGGGTGGGCGGACGCCATCGCGGCCACCGCCCAGCTCGGGCCGACGCCCACCTGCAGTGGGAGGCCAAGGGTGCCAAGGGCTCGTGTGCGGATCCGCAGGGCCAGCTCGTAGGGCGTGCGGTCCCTTCTCTGGGGTACCGCAATCGTGCGTACGGCGTGATCGCGTGTTAGCGCTGCTCAGCAGCCTGGGTTGGCAGCTTAACCAGCGCAACAGGTGTGGCGCCATCATTGATCTGGGTGATCAGGGGCCGAGCTGGTGGGCCCTGGACTCCTCTGTACACCGTGCGTCTCGCCTGAGGCCAGTTGCGCGCCTGGACCGGCCCCCCTCTTCGGTCCAGGCCGCGCGTGTTTGGTCAGGGGTTCAGCAGCAGCGGCCGGCTGCGGTGGCCGCGGGTTCGGGCGGGGTGGTGTCGGCGCTGCAGCAGGTGCTGGCCGGTTGCTTGGTCAGGTCGCCGGCGTCGGCCTTGACGACGTAGACCTCCCAGGGCTCCTTGCCGGGGCCGTGGCCCCACCTTGTCCTGTAGGGCGTAGCGGCAGGTGGTGTCGTTCTCCTCGGTGGTGGCCAGGCCCGCCAGGTCCAGTCGGCGGGTGGCGGTGGTGACGTCGTCGCCAAGGTGGTCCATGCGGGTGTTCTCGCCGGGCTTGTCTTGGAACAGGACGAGCTTGAGCGGGGGTGGCGGCCGCCGCTGGTGGTGGCGGGTGCGCCGATGCCGATCTGCAGGACGGCCGGGGCAGCGCAGCAGCCGCCACCTGCGTCCTGGGTGGTGTCGGGCTGGTCGAACAGGCCGGCGCCGCCGCACACGCCGGTGGCGGGGAGGGTGAGCTCGACGCGTTCGGCGGCCTCGCGGTCGCCGGCGATGGCGGCGGCGATGGAGCGGGTCTGCTCATAGCCGGTCATGGTCAGGAAGGTCGGGGCGCGGCCGTAGGACTTCATGCCGACCAGGTAAACGCCCTGCTCGGGGTGGGACAGTTCGTTCACGCCATGCGGGTAGACGGTGCCGCAGGAGTGCACGTTGGGGTCGCTCAGCGGGGCGAGGGCGGTGGGGGCCTGCAGGCGCTCGTCCAGGCCGAGCCGGATCGCCGACAGGAACGTCAGGTCGGGACGGAACCCGGTCAGCGCGATGACCTCGTCGACGGGCTCCAGGCGCCGTCCGTCCTCGGCGACCAGGACCAGGCGGCCGTCAGTGTCGCGCTCGATGGCCCCGGTGCGGAAGTCGGTCACGGTGTCGGCGTGGCCGTCGTCGACGGCGGCCTTGGGGGCAAGGCCCAGGGCCCCGCGGGCGGGGAGCTGGCCCCTGCTCCAGCCCGTGCGGCCCGGCAGCGACGACAGGGATGGCGGTCTGTTTCGAAGCCAGTGGGCGCGAGCCCATGTGACGAGCCTGCTT
>NZ_JBYIQW010000012.1:0-149555 GCF_057707815.1 Actinacidiphila sp. bgisy160 | reverse complement strand
GGACCCCGCCACCGGTCGCCCGTCGCGGGTCGCGGGTCGCGGGTCGCGGGTCGCGGGTCGCGGCACACTGGCGGCATGGACACAGGCGGCGGGATGCCGATCGTCGGTTTCCTGCCCCCGGCGACCCGCGGATCCGCGCCACCATCGACGCGACCGAGCGGAGGCTCACCGACGACGCAAGGCTGGTCCACCGGTACCGCACCGGGGAGTAAGTGGACGGCCTCGCCGGCGAGGAGGGCGCCTTCCTGCTCCGCACCTTCTGGCCCGGCCCAGGCGCCGGCCCTGGCGGGCCAGGCCGAACGGGCCGGCGAGGTCTCCGCCCGGGCGGCGGCGTACGTCGACGACGTGGGCCTCCTGGCGGGGAGATCGGCCCGGAGACGGGTGAACTGCTCGGCAACTTCCCCCAGGCGTTCGGCCACATCGGTCTCGTCAACGCCGCGTGGGCGATCAGCGCGGCCCGGCAGACCATTGCGGTGTGACGATCCGTCACCATCTTTTCGCCCGCACGGAGCCGGCGGGGGCAGGGCGGGACAGGACGTACGAAGCGGGCCCGGGGCCTTTCATCGGGGGCCACTCCGGGGCCCCGGGCCGCTGCCTTCATCAGACACCCGCCGCCGGGTTCCTGCGAGCCGGACTGACCCACCCGGGCTCAACCGGGCAGGAGGCGGGTGGTGCGACAGAGCGTCCGGAGCCCTTCGCGCCCCGTGAGCCCGTGGGCAGCGCCGTGCCACGGGTCCCACGACCACACGATCGGCGCCGGCCGGGAAGGGGGCCCGGCCGGCGCCGGATCGGAGCGGGGCCGTTCTCCTGCACGGGACTCCCTGGGGGCCGGACCGCTTCGCGGTCCCCATGGAGTCCTGTGGCAGGTCTCCCGCGCCTGATTCAACCGTGAACCGGAAGTCGTCATTCCCCGTCCGGTCCGGAGACCGGGTGACGCCGCTCCCAGTCGGCGGCGAGCAGGCCGAACAGCAGGTCGTCGGTCCACTCACCCTTGATCCAGGTGTGAGCCTGGCGACGACCCTCCGGCCGGAACCCCACACGCCGCAGCAGCCGCGCCGAGGCGGTGTTGCGGGCGTCGCACTCGGCGCAGACGCGGTGCAGACCGCCGTCGGTGAACAGCCGGTCCAGCAGCGCGGTGACGGCCTCGGTGGCGTAGCCGTGGCCCTGGTGCGCCCGGGCGAGGGTGAAGCCCAGGTCGGCCTGTATCCGGTTGTCGTGCAGGCAGACGCCGATGTCGCCGATCAACTCGCCGGTGGCGGTGAGCTCCACCGCGTACTGGAACCAGCCCGGCTCCCGCGGATCCCCCGCGGCGAACCCCGCGATCAGGTGAGCGGCCGCCTCCACGGACACGGGCTCGCTCCAGCTCTGATACCGCGCGACGGCCGGATCGGAACGGTAGGCCGCCAGGGCCGCCGCGTCACCCGGGCGGAACCGGCGCACACGCAGCCGCGAGGTCTCCAGGAACATGCCCGCGATGGTCTCACGGCGGGGCCATGCCTCCATGCGCCCCGCCCGGCGTGGTCCGGCCGTTGCGTTGGTGCTCACCGATCGCAGGCACGATGCTGGTCAGTGGACGTCCTGGCCGAGCCCGGTTCCCGCGCCCCAGCGGGGGGAAAGAACCTAGCGAGGGCGAGATGACAGCCATGGAGCCACTTCCCACCGCCGCCGGTGGACAGCCGGAGTCCCGGGGCACCGACGGCGGCACCGCCTACACCGCCACCGCCACGCTCGACGACCACGGGATCGTCACCGGCTGGAGCGCCCAGGCCCACCATCTGCTCGGCCACACGCCCGCCGAGATCATCGGCCATCCCGCCACGCTGCTGCTCGCCGGACCACCGCCGCACACGCCGCCCACCGCGCCGCGCTGGGCCGGGACCCTCGCGCTCCGGCACCGCGACGGACACACCCTGCGTCTGCGCCTGCTGGCCCACCACCGGGAGTCCGCCGGCACGGGCGGCGGCGCAAGCCCCGGCCACAACGGCGGCGGCCACGGCAGGAGCGGCTGGCTCGTCGTCGCGGCGGTTCCCGGGTCCTTTGGCGACCCGCCGGCGCACGACGCCGTCCGTGGCTGGGCGTTCGGCCAGTCCCCCTGCCCCCAGGCGGTATTCGACACCAACCTGCGCCTGACGCGGGCCAACGCCGCCTTCGAGGACACGCTGGGGCTGCGCGAGGCCGAGATGCGCGGCCTGCGGCTGCCCGACCTCGCCCCCGGTGACACCGCCCGGCAGGCGGAGACCCACATGCGCAGTGTCCTGACCAGCGGCCACCCGCAGCACACCCCGGCCCCCTTCACCGCGGACGGCTCCCTCGCCACCGGACACGACGGCAGCGGCCGGGGCACCGGGCCGGGGGACACCGACCGGTCGCGGGAAGGGGCGGACGCGGCGGAGGGCGCCGACGGGGAACACGCCCTTCGGGCGACGCTGACCCCGCTCGCCGACCCGGCGGGGACCATACGCGGGGTGGTGTTCACCACCCACCCGGCCGCCGAGGACCCCGAGGTCAGGCGCCGTTCGCACCTCCTGCACAGCGCGGCCACCCGCATCGGCACGACCCTGGACACCACCCGCACCGCGCAGGAGCTCACCGACCTCGTGGTGCCCGAGCTCGCCGACTACGCCGCCGTCGACCTGATCGAGCCCTCCACCGGCCGGCACACCGCCGGACCGGACGGCCCGGTGACCGTGACCCGCACCGCCGCCAGGTCCGTCCTGCCCGGCACCCCCGAGGCCCTCATCGCCCTCGGCGACACCGCGACCTATCCCCCGGGCTCCCCGCCCGCCCAGACCCTGGCCACCGGGAAGGCCGCGCTGTACGACATCACCGAGGCCACCCTCGCCCGCTGGGCCGTCCAGGACCCGCGGGCCGCGTGGATCCGCGAAGCGGGCACCCACTCGGTCATCGCGGTCCCCCTCACGGCCGGCGGCAGCACCCTCGGTCTGGCCGTCTTCAGCCGGCACCGCAATCCCATCCCCTTCACCGCCGACGACCTCGCCCTGACCGAGAAGCTCGCCGACCGGGCCGCCGCCGCGATCCACAATGCCCGCCGCTACGCCCGCGAGCGCACGACGACGATGACGCTGCAGCGAAGCCTGCTGCCGCACACCCTGCCCGAACAGGCCGCCCTGGACGTCGCCACCCGCTACCTCCCCGCGACCACGCACGCAGGCGTGGGCGGCGACTGGTTCGACGTGATCCCCCTGTCCGGCACTCGCGTCGCGCTCGTGGTCGGGGACGTCGTCGGGCACGGCATCCGCGCGTCGGCCACGATGGGGCGGCTGCGCACCGCGGTGCGGACCCTCGCCGACGTGGACCTGCCGCCGGACGAACTCCTCACCCACCTCGACGACCTGGTGATCCACCTCTGTTCCGACGACGCCGGGGAGAGCCAGGACGCGGAGACCGCCGGTGGGATCGGCACCACGTGCCTGTACGCCGTGTACGACCCGACCACGCGCCAGTGCAGCCTCGCCCGCGCCGGGCACCCCCCGCCCGCCGTGGTGACCCCCGACCACGCCGTCCACTTCCTGGACGTCCCGGCGGGCCCCCCGCTGGGCCTGGGCGGGCTCCCGTTCGAGACGATGACCACGAACCTCCCCGAGGGAACGGTCCTCGCCCTCTACACCAACGGGCTGCTGGACCCGCACCACCACGACATCGACCAGTCCCTGGACAAGATGTTCACGGCCCTCGCGCACCCGGCCCGGTCGCTGGACACGGTCTGCGACCGGGTGCTGACCACGCTCATCACGCACCGTCCGACGGACGACATCGCCCTCCTGGTCGCCCGCACCCGCACGCTGGCGCCGGACCACATCGCCACCTGGGAGCTCCCCAGCGACCCCGCCACCGTCGCGCGGGCCCGCCACCACACCACGAGCCAGCTCGCCACGTGGGGCCTGGAGGAGACCTCGTTCACCACCGAGCTGCTCGTCAGCGAGCTGGTCACCAACGCCATCCGCTACGGCAAGCCGCCGATCCAGCTGCGTCTGATCCACAACAACACGGCGCTCATCACCGAGGTCACCGACACCAGCAACACCACCCCGCACCTGCGTCGTGCCCGTACGTACGACGAGGGCGGTCGCGGTCTGCTCCTCGTGGCGCAGCTCGCCCAGCAGTGGGGCACCCGTCACCATCCCCGCGGCAAGACGATCTGGACCGAACAGGCCCTGACGCCCGCCTGACGGCGGCTTGACGACCGCCTGTGGGCACGTACCCCCACCCCGTATCGCCGGTGGCCGTCCGCACACCTTGGAAGATACCCCCATGGGGTATAGGTTGGAGCGGCGCGGGCATCCGGCACGCGTCCCTCGGACACGCAACCACGGAGCAGTCTTGAACACCGGAACGAAGATCACCGCCTTCGCCGTCGCCCTGGCGGCCTCGTTCGGCACCGCCTACGGCGTGGGCGCGGCCTTCGACCCGGTCCGTGCCCCGGCGGACGGCGCGAACGCGCCGGGAACGCGGCACGCACACGACACCGCCGACGGCGAGGGCGAGGCACGTCCCGCGGGCGGCCTGGCGATCAGCGAGGCGGGCTACACCCTCGACCTCCTCACGCCACGCGTCGGATCCGGCCGCCCCGCCGAGGTGCGCTTCCTCATACGGGACGCCGACGGCGGGCCGCTCACGTCGTACCGGCGCGCCCACGACAAGGAGCTGCACCTGATCCTCGCCTCACGCGACCTGACCCGATACCGCCATGTCCATCCGGTCAGGTCCGCCGACGGCACGTGGCGTACCTCCGTCAGCCTCCCCCGCGCCGGAGACTACCGGGTCTTCGCCGACTTCACCCCCGCCGCGAAGGGCAGCCGGAACCTCACACTCGGCGCGGACCTCTCCGTGTCCGGCGACTACCGGCCCGCCGTGCCCCCGCCGGTCTCCCGGACGGCGATCGTGGACGGCTACACCGTGACGCTCGACGCCCTGCAGCCCGGCGCCGCACGGGAGTTGCGGCTGACGGTGACGAAGGACGGCCGCGAGGTCACGGACCTGCAGCCCTACCTCGGCGCCTACGGCCACCTGGTCGCCCTGCGCGCCGGCGACCTGGCCTATCTGCACGTGCACCCGGGCGGGGCCCCGGGCGACGGCGAGACCGCGCCCGGGCCGGACGTCTCCTTCACCGCCACGGCCCCGAGCGCGGGCACGTACCGGCTCTTTTTCGACTTCAAGCACGAGGGGAAGGTCCGCACCGCCGCGTTCACGATCACGGCCGGTCCGGCCGGCGGGCACGCAGAAGCGGACGCGGTGAGGGACGGCGGCGGCACCGGCGGCCACGGCCACTGACAGCGGGCGGGGCCGGCGGGCGGGGCCGGCGGCCCCTCAGGCGGAGCGGCGCCGCAGGCGGCGGGCACCCAGGACGGTTCCCGCGCCGGCGATCAGAGCACCCCCGGCGACGCCGGCGAGCGCGGTGACGTCGGGCCGGTGCCCGCCGGACCCGGTGTCCGCCAGCGCCGGGCGGCCGGACTCGGCGGCGGTGGCGGCCTGGAGGATCAGGTCGGCGACGACGTCGGGCCGCGCGATCAGGGACACGTGGCAGGTGTCGATCTCCACGGTGTGGGAGTGGGCGCGCTTCGCCTGGAAGCGCTCCTGGTCGGGGTTGATGGTCATGTCCTGGCGGCCGACGAGGGCCCAGGACGGAATGGTCTTCCATGCCGCGACCCTGGCCTTCTCCGAGAACGCGGTGGTGGCCGCGGGCCGCTGGGTGACCCCCAGCAGGTTCGCCTCGCTCTCCGGCAGGCAGGCGGCGAACACCGGGTGCACCTTGTCGCGCTTGAGGTAGAGGTCGGTACCGCTGACGCCGCCGCCCGCCCGGTACGGCACGGACTTGGTGGCGGTGCCGAGGGCGCTGGGGAACCGCTCGGCCAGCGACATCCCGCTCTCACCGACGTCCGGCATCAGCGCCGAGACGTACACCAGCGACTTCACCTGAGGGTTCCCGGCCGCCGCACTGCTGATCACCGCGCCGCCGTAGGAGTGGCCGGCCAGGACGATGGGGCCCTTGATGCTCGCCAGTTCGGAGGCGATGTAGGTGGCGTCGCTGTACAGCCCGCGCAGCGGGTTGGCGGGGGCGATGACGGGGTAGCCGCGGCGCTCGAGCCGCTCGATCACCCCGTTCCAGCTGGAGGCGTCCGCGAACGCCCCGTGGATGAGGACCACCGTCGGTTTCGTCCCGGTCGTGTCCCCGTCCGCGGCCGCGGGAGCCGCGGCGGACGCGCACAGGGCCAGGGCGCAACCGGCCGCGGCGACGTGGGCGCGGCGTATGTGACGCCGGGAGCGGGAATCCGTTGTTGCCGCCATGCCGTATCTCGCTTTCCTCGGTGCTCAGGGCGGGGGCCCTACGGCACCTGAGTGTTCACGGCTCCGCGGCGACAGGCCCGGCCGTCTGTGCCGTCCGGGTCACGGGCATGGACCGTCGGGGGGAAAACGCCGCCATGGGGGTGTGGGACCCGCGGCGGGCGCCGTGCGGCCGGGCGGCGGGGCGGGCGTCAGGAACGCTTCGTCCGCGCAATGACCGGCAGGAGCGGAGCGGCGCACGCGACCACGCCGCCGACCAGCCGGCCCCCTCCGGGCAGGCCGGCGATGCCGCTGCCCGCGCACGGGACCAGGCCCGCCCCCACGGTGACGGCGCTGCGGCCTACGGCGCTGCCGTCTCGGCGGCGGCGGCCGGCGGTGCTGTCGGGCATGCGGATGTCCCTCCTGTAGTGGGACGTGTGCGCCGATGGCCCGTGCGCCCGGCGGCGAGCGCGGCCAGGCCGGCGGAAAACCTCCGGGACTGCGATGCGGCGGTCCGGCCCCGCGGCGCGGGAGTTCCGCGGGGGCGGCCGAACCCAGGTGCGGCGACGCCGGCCGGCGTCAGTCGTGGTCCAGGGAGCGGTGCGGATGCGCCGGGTAGACGCCCATGATGCGCACCTCGGAGGAGAAGAAGCGTAGTTCCTCCAGGGCCAGTGCCACGCTGCTCTCCTCCGGGTGACCCTCGATCTCGATGTAGAAGCGGCTGGCCTTCAGCCCCGCGCCCACCTGGTAGCTCTCGATCTTGGTGAGGTTCACCGCGTTGCTGGAGAAGCCGCCGAGGGCCTTGTAGAGCGCGCTCGGGATGTTCCGCACGGAGAAGAACAGGCTGGTCATCATCGGCGTGCCCGAGTCCGGCGGGAGCTGGGCGTCGCGGGCGAGGACGACGAAGCGGGTGGTGTTGTCGGAGGTGTCCTCCACCGCGCCGCGCAGCACCTGCAACCCGTACAGGTCCGCCGCTCCCGGCGGGGCGAGCGCCGCGTGCCGCGGATCGCCGAGCTCCGCGACCTCCCGGGCGGCGCCCGCGGTGTCATCGCTCACCAGGGTCTGCCAGCCGCCCTCGCGGATGATCTGCCGGCACTGCCCCAGGGCGTGCACATGGCTTCGGACGCACGCGACGTCCTCCAGCGTTGCTCCGGGCACGCCCATCAGGTCGAAGCGGATCGGCAGGAAGTACTCCGCGATGATCGAGAGGCCCGCCTCCGGCAGCAGATGGTGGACGTCGGCGACACGGCCGGCGGCGGAGTTGTCCACGGGGATCACCGCCAGGTCCGCGGTCTCCAGCGCGACCGCCTCCAGCGCCTGCTCGAAGGTCGTACAGGGCAGTTCACGGCTGTCGGGGTACAGCCTGCGGGCCGCGGCGGCCGAGTTCGATCCGGGTTCTCCCTGGTAGGCGATGGTCACCATGTGCGCGTCGGTATCTCCGGATCGGTGGGCTGTGCGTGCGGCGGGGCCGTCCTCGCATGGTACTGCGCGTCGTGCGAGCAGCCCCTTCCCGTCCGAGGGCCGGACGGCCGCGGCCGGAACGGAACGCCTGCTCACCCGCGGTGCGGGCGGGTGACCCCGGGCGGGCCCCCACCACCTGGGGGATGCCGCGCCGGCCGCGGCGGCCGGCGCGGCGATCACCCGGCAGCGGCGCCGTACGATCGCCGAAGGTGCCGGTCGGGCCGTCCTGGCCGACCGTGCGCCGGTAAGGTCCACGCATGCGCGAAGTTGCGACCGGCGTCTGGCACTGGCGGGCGCCACACCCGGACTGGACGCCCGAGGACCGGTGGCCGCGGGAGGTGTCGTCGTCCGCCGTCGACGACGGCACCCGGCTGCTTCTCCTCGACCCGCTGTCCGTGCCGCCCGCGCTCCTCGCGCTCGCCGCCGACCGCGAGCCGGTGGTGGTGCTCACCGCGCCCTGGCACGAGCGGGACACGCGGAGCCTGGTCGAACGGCTCGGCGCACGGGTGTTCACGCCCCCGCCCGACACCGCCGACGACCTCGTGCGGAAGTTCGGCGTCACCCGCGAACAGGCCGGTGCCGGCAGCCCCGACCTCACCTGGCTGCGCACCGGGGACGACGGCGAGGGCTGCCTGTACGCGGCGGGCGACCGGCTCCCCGTGGGGGTGGAGGCGCTCGCCGGAAGGGAGCACAACGACCTGGTGCTCTGGGACAGCCGTGTGCGGGCGGTCGTCCCGGGCGACACCCTGGTCGACTTCGGCCGCGGCCTGCAGATCAACGACTGGCTGCGGGACGGCGTGACGCGCGAGCAGGTGGTCGAACGGCTGCGGCCGCTGCTCGCGCTCCCGGTCGAGATCGTGCTCCCCGCGCACGGCGCGCCGGCCGACCGGGCGGCGCTGGAGCGTGCGTTGTCGCTTTGAACCCACCGCGGACGGAGCAATAGCCGCATGGTGACTGGGCGTCCGCCTGCTTCGGGCCGGAATTCCCCTGCTGCTCCTGACTCCGTGATCACGGCACGCGGCGCCCCCACCCCGTCCGGCGCAATCGCCACGGCCTCCGGCCTGCGCGGCGATCACGAACGGGGCAGCCTGGGAAGCGGAGCCCGCCCGGTCGCCCTCGCACGCCGACCGGGTGGGCCGCTGCCTCGGAGCGGGATGACCTGGCGGGCCGCGGCGGTTGTATGGGGGGAAGTGCACGTCACGCGAGGGAGCGGCGGACATGACCGCACAGGACGTCGAACGCACCGGCTTCATCGAGCAGTGGGAGCGCTGGCACCGCGGCAAGGAAGAGGTGCTCGCCGGTCCGCACGGCTTCCTGGCGATCACCAGCCTGCGATGGCTCGGCCCGCGACCGGAACGCTTCGACGACGCCCCCGGCGCCTGGTCGGTCGCCGACGACCACGTGGTGGTCGAGCTGGACGACGGCGAGGAGTTGACCGTCGACGGGACGAGGGTGGGCGGCCGGTACGACTTCGGCGTCATCGCCGAGCGCGACAGCGTGTACGCCGGGTTCGGCGACGCGGTCGTCGAGGTCGCCAAGCGCGGCGGGCACGACATCCTGCGGCCGCGCCACCCGGACAGTCCGCTGCGCACCGGCTTCACCGGCACGCCCGCCTACACGCCCGATCCCCACTGGGTCCGCGAGGGCCGGTTCGTGCCGTACGACGCCCCGCGTCCGGTGACCGTGGGCGCGGCGGTCGAGGGCCTGGAGCACGTCTACGACTCCCCCGGCCAGGTGGAGTTCGACGTGGACGGCGCGACGTACCGGCTCACCGTCTTCAACGGCTCCCGGCCGGGCGCCGTGATGGCCCTGTTCACGGACACGACGTCCGGAGTGACCACGTACGCCGCGAACCGCTCCCTGCAGATCGACCCGCCGGACTCCGCGGGCGGGGTGAGCCTGGACTTCAACCGCGCGGCCAACCTGCCCTGCGCGTACACCGACCTCGCCACCTGCCCCCTCCCGCCCGCCGGCAACCGGCTGCCGTTCGCCGTCGAGGCGGGCGAGAGGATCCCCCTGGAACGGGGCGGACAGGCCTGACCCCGGCCGCTCAGCCGCGCAGGACCTCCCGGCCCAGCCGGCGCCGGGCCGGGTCCAGCGCGGCGTCGACCTCCTTGTTCCGCGCGGCGTCCGGCACGATGGCGGCCGGATGGTGCTCCCGGCGCTCCACGGCGGCGCGGCGCCCACTCACCGGGACACCGGGGCACGGACCCCGCGGTTCCAGCACGATGGCGTCGTCGCGGTGCAACCGCGCGTGCCCGGCGGTCACCACGGCGGCACCGGGCAGCTAGGCCGCGCCGACCGGACCCGCGCGGACGACCGCCGGACCACCGGGCACGGCCTGCCGCCGGACTTGCCCGGCGGCCGCATGACGTCGTCGGAGCTCGCCGGAATCCACGCCCCGTACCCTGGCTAGTCGCCGCGCGGCGGGGTGATGTCGTACGAGATGCGCCCGGCGGGCAGGTAGAACAGCGCGATGAGGGCGCCGCCGCGGACCTCGGGGTAGTGGTGGCTGCCGGGGGCGGGGGCGGTCCAGCCCGGACCCTGCCAGCCGCTGGGGCCGGCCAGTTGCGCGCCGCCGTCGACGGGGGCCACGAGGTTGATCTCGCCGTAGGGGTGGGCGTGGTACTGGCCCCGGTAGCGGGCCGCGCTGTTCATGTAGACCGCGGTGATGCTGAAGTACTGCGTCTCCGCCGAGGGCGGCGCGATGAGGCTGCGCCGGTAGTTCGGTCCGTCGACCTCGACGTTCGCCGCCCAGCCCGCCTCGACGCCGAGCCTGATCAGGCGCGCGAGGTGGCCGTACAGCTCGCTGTGCGGACCGTGGGTGTCGTTCAGCCACGCTTCCAGCTCCTTGCCCGCGGTGCGGTTCCTGACCTCGTCCAGGAACGGGATGCTGCGCTCGATGAGCTCTCGCCGGTGGTCCATCGTCCGTCCTCCTCGGCACGCGGGTGGCCGTCGCACCTCTCGGAATCAGCGTGGCAGCGAGTTTCGTTATAGTCAATGGTTGTAACCTAACTACGACCCACGCCGGCGCACGCGGGCGGCGGAATCCCCGCCCACCGACCGTCGTTACGAAACTCCCATCCGTAATGAAATGTCCACCCTGGCCCGTCTCCGACGGCACGGCCGGTGGGTCAGGCGAGGAGGTAAGGCCCGTGCACCAGCGGTTCCGGCGTGTGGAGCGCATCGCTCCGGTCGTGGTCGCCGCGGGGGCGCCCCACGGGCGGGGACGGGCCGGGTCCTGGCCGGCGTGGCGCATGCCCGAGGTGGGTGCCCCCGTCGCACTGGTCCTGATCATCACGGCGATCGGTCTCGTCGCACCCGCCGACGTACATCTGGCGTCGCTCCTCATCGCCGCACCCGCCCTGACAGCGGCGGTCTCGACGGCGCGCGCCACCACCTGGGTGGCCACGCTGTCGCTGGTGGCCGCGGTGATCTGCGACGTCCACGACGGCCTGGCCCGCTCCGCCATCCTGCCGATACACATCGCCGCGCTGCTCGTGGTCTCCGTCTTCCTCATCGCCTTCTGCAGCGCCCGTGACCGCAACCGCCGGGAGACGAGCCAGTTGCGGGCGATCTCCGAGGCGGCGCAGCAGGTCGTCCTGCGGCCCCTCCCGCACCGGATCGAGAACCTGCGCCTCGCCTCGGTGTACCGGGCGGCCGAGACGATGGCCGAGGTCGGGGGCGACCTCTACGCCGCGGCCCGGACGCCGTACGGCACCCGGCTCCTCATCGGCGACGTCAAGGGCAAGGGCCTGAAGGCGTTGGACGACACGGCGGCGCTGCTCGGCGCCTTCCGCGAGGCGGTGCACCAGCACCCCACCCTGCCCGGCCTGGCCGCGGCGCTCGAAGGCAGCGTGCGCCGGCACGTGGCCGAGGCGTCCGAGGCGGACGCGGACGCGCCCGAGCGGTTCATCACCGCGCTGCTGGTGGAGTTCCCGGCCTGCGGGGGCCTCATGCGGACGGTCAGCTGCGGGCACCCCCTGCCGCTGCTGCTGCGCGACGGCCGCATCACCGCGCTCGCGGGCCCGGCGCCCGCGCCGCCGCTCGGGCTGGCCGGCCTCGACCCCGCCGCGTACCGGGAGGGCCGCTACCCGCTCCTCCCGGGCGATCTGTTCCTGCTCCACACCGACGGTCTCACCGAGGCGCGGGACCGCTCGGGCGCCTTCTACTCCGTGACCGACCGCGGGATCCCCCGGTCGGTCACGGCCGCGTGCGACCCGGAGTCCCTGCTCGAGGAAGTCCTGGCGGACCTGCTCCGCCACACGGACGGACAGCTCAACGACGACGTCGCGCTGGTGGCCGTGCAGTGCCCGCCCGCCGCCTGACACGGCGCGGCACCGGCCCCGATCAGGACGCCGTGACGTCGAGTTCGATGCGGGGACCGCCGGTGTCGGGCAGCCACAGGGGCTCGCGCACCCGGGCCCGAACGGCCCGCCCCACCGGTTGCGCGACGAGACCTCGTGGACCGGACGCCGGTCGGCAGCGACCCCCCAGCGGCCCAGCGGACACCCGAAGGCCGGCATCGCGATCATCCGCCGGCCGTCCTCGGTGGGCACGCCCAGCAGCTCGCAGACGGTGCCGGCCTCGTAGCGCGGCACCGCGGTCAGCACTCCGCCGATGCCCCCGGCGCGCGGCCGGCAGCGAACTCCGGATGGCCGGGCAGATGCCGGCGCCGCCATGGTCGTCCACCGCGAAGACGAAGAGGAGCAGCGGGATCTCGGTGAAGTGCCGCGGCGTCCTCGTGCGGTGCCGCACCGAGCCTGCCGGCCGCGATGTCGGCGTACTCCTGCCGCCGGCAGGACGCGTAGAGCGCGGCGAGCCCGCCTTGAGCCCGGGGCCGTCGACGGCGAGGAAGTGCCGGCGTTGCACGTTGCCGCCGTTGGGCACCCGGATCGCCGCGTCCAGGATCCGGCACCGGCTCTCGATCGGGATCGGGTCGGGCTTCATGCGGCGCATGATCCGGGCCGTGCAGAGCGCCTCGTGAACATCCACCGGCCGGCTCCCTGTCACAGAGACCGTCCGTAACACGAACCGCCGTCGCCCGCCCGCTGCCCGGGCCGGGTCAGCAGGAGCCGGACGGGCGCGCCGCGATAGCCGGCCAGAGGGTGTCGGCCACGCGCTCCGCGACGTCCGCACCGGAACCACCGGTGCGCAGGTAGTCCGCGAAGTAGCTGCCGAGGCAGAGGGTCACGACGGTGTCGAGGTCGACGTCCCCGCGAATCTCGCCGCGCTCGCGGAGCCGCAGCAGGATCCGCGCCAGCTCCTCGCACCGGGGGCCCACGCCGTGCTCCCGCATTTGCTCCAGCAGGCCGGGGACGCGTTCGGCCTCCGCCATGAAGTTGCCGTGCAGCGCCATCGCGCCCCTGTTGTGGTAGCGCGGGTCGAGGCGGCGCACGCCCTCCCGGAACGCCTCGGCCGCGGGCAGCGCCTCCATGTCGACGTCCGGGTACGCCTCGCGCTGAGCGCGGAGGCCGTACCGCAGGGCGTCGACGACCAGGTCGTACTTGTTCGCCCAGCGCCGGTACAGCGTGGGCCGGGTGACCCCGGCGTCGGCGACGATGTCCCCGATGGTCATCTGCGAGTACCCGTCGGCGACCAGGCGCTTGCGCGTCGCCTGGATGATCGCCTCCTCGATCGCCGGGTCCCTCGGCCGGCCACCGGCCCGCGAGGCGGCGCCGCGGCCGGTCCCCTTGGCGTCCCCGGCGCTTCCGGCGCGGTCGTTGCCGCTCATGCGCGGTCCTCTTCTCTGCGGACACGCCCCACGCACTCGACAGCGGGGCGTTACATTACATAAGTGTAATGTAACGGTCTCTCGCCTCACCATGGGAACGGCCCTCGTACGGTGATACCGGCCGGAAAGGTCACGGACACCATGTAAGACGCCGGCCGGTCCGCCGCTGGGGGTGCCGGGCGGGAGCGGCGCGGCTATCGTACCGACTGGACGGTATGAGCCGATCCCCCGCGAGCCCTCGAGGAGCCCCGCATGCCGCGCGCGAAGTCCAACGGTATAGAGCTCGAGTACGACACTTTCGGCAGCGCGGGCGATCCGGCGCTGCTGCTCGTCATGGGCCTCGGTGCCCAGATGACGCTGTGGCGGCCGGAGTTCTGCTCCGCGCTCGCGGACCGCGGCTTCTTCGTCGTCCGCTACGACAACCGCGACGCGGGGCTGTCGACCGGTCTTGACGAGCACCCCCTCCCGGACATCGGCGCCATCCTGTCGGGCGACGCCTCCAGCGTCCCCTACCTGCTGGCCGACATGGCGGACGACGCCGTGGGGCTGCTGGACGCGCTGGACATCCCGGCCGCGCACGTCGTCGGCGCCTCGATGGGCGGCATGATCGCCCAGCAACTGGTGATCGACCACCCCGACCGGGTGCTGTCGCTGTGCTCGATCATGTCCACCACCGGCGACCGGTCGGTCGGCCGGGCCTCGGCGGAGGCCATCGCGGCGATGCCCGGCTCGAACGGCGTCCCCCTGACCCGCGAGGACGTCGTCGACGAGGCGGTGCGCCGGGCCGCCGTGATCGGCTCCCCCGCCTACCCGCCGGCTCCGCAGGAGCTGCGCGAGCGCATCACCGCCGCTCACGACCGCGCGTACCGCCCGGAAGGCTACGTGCGCCAGTACGCCGCGATCCTCGCCTCGCCCGACCGCACGCCGGGCCTGCGGCAGGTGACGGTGCCGACGGTGGTCGTGCACGGCGAGCAGGACCCCCTGATCGACCACAGCGGCGGCCGGGCGACGGCGGCCGCGGTCCCCGGCAGCGAACTGCTGCTGATCCCCGGCATGGGCCACGACTTGCCGGAGCAGGTGTGGCCGGCGGTCGTGGACGCGATCGCCCGCAACGCCGCCAGGGGCGCCTGAGCCCGAACACCCCCACCGGGTCCGGCAACGTCGTGGGGGCCGGGCCCGGGGGCTACCGCACCGACGCCGCCGGCGGGCGCTCGCGCAAGGCGCCGTAGCCGATGAAGTACGCGGGCACCCGCTTGAGCCAGGGCGTGGAGTTGAGCAGGCCGGCGAGGCGCCCGGCGCGGTCGGCGTCGCCGAGCGGGGATCGCCCGGCCAGCACCGGGGCGATGAAGCGACGGTGCGCCAGGCGCTGCAGGGCCTGCGTGGCGGCCGTGGTCGGCCACCGGCGGAGCTGGACGGCGCGCACGTCCCGCAGCCCGACCCTGCCGCGGCGCAGCGGCTCCACGAGATGGCGGGCGGTGGCGACGGCGTCCTCGACGGCGAGGTTGATGCCGATCCCGAACACGGGCGACATCGCGTGGGCCGCGTCGCCGATGCACAGCAGCCCCGGGCGGTGCCAGCGCTCCAGCCGGTCGCAGCGCACGTCGAGGAGCTTGATCTCGTCCCAGGAGCGCACCGCTCGCACCCGGTCGCCCAGCCACGGCACGGCGGCCGAGAAAGCGGCGAGGAAGTGGCCGAGGCCCGCGGCCCTGCGGTCGGCGTCGCTGCCCTTGGGGATCAGCGCGGCGCACTGCCAGTACTCGCCGCGGTCGATCATCGCGGTGAGGAAGCGGTCACCGACCCCGGCCACCAGCCCCTGCGGGTCACCCGGGTGCCGCGGCACCCGGAACCACCACGCGTCCATCGGGCAGCCGAACTCCCGCAGGCCCAGTTCCGGCCGCGACCGGGCCAGCGACGCGCGACCGTCGCAGGCCACGGTCAGGGTGGCCCGCAGTTCGCCGCCGCGGCCGTCCCGGGTGCGGTACCGCACGCCCGTGATCCGGCCGCGCTCCTCGATGAAGGAGGTCGCCTCGGTGCCCATGCGCAGCGTGAACGCCGGCTCGCGGCGCGCCTCGTCCGCCAGGAGGTCCAGCAGATCCCACTGCGGCACCATCGCCACGTAGTTGTACGGTCCCCTCAGGGTGCCGACGTCCGAGACGGTCACCAGGGTCCGCCCGGGGCCGATCGGCAACTGGACGGTGGCGACGCGGCGCTGGGGCAGCGCGGCGAAGCGTTCGGCCAGGCCGAGCTCGTCCAGCAGGGCGAGGGTCGAGGGGTGCACGGTGTCGCCGCGGAAGTCGCGCAGGAAGTCGCCGTGCTTCTCCAGGACGGTGACCTCCACCCCCGCCCTGGCCAGCAGCAGGGCGAGCACCATGCCCGCCGGGCCGCCGCCCACCACGCAGCACGTGGTCCGTTCCATCGCAGCCCGCCCTCCGCCGTCGCTCGACCCCGACACAACGGGACATATTATCCTTGAACGGTGCACATTAATGCCGTCATGAGGTGCCACGCACTCCCGGAGGCCTGATGAGCCAGCAGCCGGTCACCCTGCCCTTCACCGATCCGGCCTTCGTCGCCGATCCCTTCCCCCTCTACGAGGAGCTGCGCCGGGAGGGCCCGGTGCGCCGCGCGGTCATCCAGGGCGAGCTCGAGGCCTGGCTGGTCACCCGGTACGAGGACGGCCTGGCGGCCCTGACCGATCCGCGGCTGAGCAGCGACGTCCGCGACGCCGCGGACCCGCGGCTCATGGCACGGCTGCCCACCACCGAGCGCGAGTCGATGATCCGCACGATGCTGCGCGCCGATCCGCCCGACCACACCCGGCTGCGCCGGCTGGTCTCCAAGGCGTTCACCGCCCGCCGCGTGGCCGAGCTGGAGCCGCGCGTCCAGGCCATCACCGACGAACTGCTCGACGCCATCGTCCCGGCCGGGCGCGCCGACCTCGTCGAGGACTTCGCGGTGCCGCTGCCAGTCACGGTCATCAGCGAACTGCTCGGCGTGCCCGTCTCCGACCGCTACGACTTCCAGCGGTGGACCGACGACATGGTCCTCCAAGGGCCCCGGCCACCGGACCCGGCCAAGATCGAGGCGGCCTGGCAGCAGATGCACGGCTACCTCACCGGGCTGCTGGACGCCAAGCGGGCGCACCCCGGGGACGACCTGCTCAGCGCGCTGATCGCCACCCACGACGACGAGCAGCGGCTGGACCGCCACGAACTCATCGCGATGGCCTTCCTGCTCCTGGTCGCCGGGTACATCACCACCGTCAACCTCATCGGGAACGGCATCGCCGCGTTGCTCACCCACCCCGACCAGCTGCGCTTGCTGCGCGAGGACCCGGAGCTGCTGCCCGGCGCGATCGAGGAGTTCCTGCGCTACGACGGACCGGTCAACCCCGGCATCGCGCGCTTCGCCCGCGAGGACCTGACCATCGCGGGGGTGGCGGTCCCGCGCGGCGCGACCGTCGTGGTCGCCTCCGCCATCGCCGACCGCGATCCGGCGCGGTTCGCCGACCCGGACCGCCTGGACATCACGCGGGCCGACAACGCCCACCTCGCCTTCGGCCACGGCATCCACTACTGCCTGGGCGCGCCGCTGGCCCGGCTGGAGGGCAGGATCGCCATCGGTACCGCCCTGCGGCGTCTGCCCGGCCTCGCGCTCGCCGTGCCGGCCGACGAGCTGCGCTGGCGGCCGCGCGTGCTGCGCGGCCCCTCGCGGCTGCCCGTCACCTTCGGTTCCGCCCACGGAGAGCACGTCCCGTAGCCCTCCGGCCCGTAGCCCTCCGAACGCGCCCCGCCGGGCGAGCCGCGAGGGGCTCGCCCGGCGGGGCGGATTCCGGCGGGAGCCGGTCAGATGCGGGAGCCTCCGGTCGGGCCCCTCACGTCCGAGGACTTCCCGCGGCCGACGCCCGGCCGCATCGAGGCCGCCGCCAGCGCGAGCAGCAGCGCGATGACGCCGACCACCACGTTGTTGATGATCGTGCGCATTGTGCTGACGTCGCCCGCGATGCACCACGGCGAGATGATCGTCCAGAGGCCGATGATGGCCGCGGCCCATGCCATCGAGTGAGTGCGCTCGAAGGCCCTGCCCACGCCGCCCATGAGCATGGCGTACGCGATGCCGACGATGAGGTTGCCGACGGCTATCGTCGACAGGCCGTTGAAGCCCACGATCCAGGGGGACGCCGCCAGGTAGGTGCCGGTCACCAGGCCCATGGCCTCGATCGCCTGGCCCCGGTTGGTGGCGGTCGTCCGTTCGTACTCCGCACGCAGCGCCAGCAGGTCGGGGTGCTGCTCGATACTCGGTCGCGTAGAGGCCATCTAAACCATCCCCACTCATTTCGGACGTTTCACCCCACACTTACCCACGATGCGGCGGTCAAGACGTGGAGATTCGCGCCGGACCGTTCAAGCGGCCCGCTCCCCCTGCTCAGGCCTCTCGTCCCGCCGAGCAGTCGACGCACAGCCGGCTCAGGGGCAGGGCCGTCAGGCGCTCCCGTCCGATCGGCTTGCCGCAGGCCTCGCAGGATCCGTAGGTTCCCTCATCGAGACGGCGCAGCGCTTCGGAGGCGTGGCGGATCCGGTCCGCGGATCGCGCGGCCTCGGCATCGAGCCGATCCGCCACCGTCGCCTTGTCCGCGGCGTCCGCGGCGTCCAGAAGGCAGTCGGCGGCAAGACCGGCCCGCGCCCGCTCCGTCCCGGCCAGGGCGTCACGTGCCTCGCGCAGGACGGCCGCCAGCTCGGTACGGATCCGTTGCCGGTCCTGCTCGTCCGGGTCGGATGGACCGGGGCGGTCCCCCGGGGGCTCCGTGGACATCGGCCGTCTCCTCCTCGGAGTTTCAAGAATCCGGTCGGGGATCTGTGGGCGAT
Source organism: Actinacidiphila sp. bgisy160 (assembly GCF_057707815.1). Lineage (NCBI taxonomy): Bacteria > Bacillati > Actinomycetota > Actinomycetes > Kitasatosporales > Streptomycetaceae > Actinacidiphila > Actinacidiphila sp. bgisy160. The sequence continues at coordinate 131,213 of NZ_JBYIQW010000012.1, read as the reverse complement.
TCCGGGTACTGGGAGAGTGAGATGCGAACGCCCGCGTTCCGGCCGGCCAGGTACCCGGGGGAGCCGACGGCGACCGTCCCGGGGCTGCGGAGGAACCCGACATGACCGCGGACTGCCTCACCACCATTGTCACGATCACGCACAACCGGCGCGGGCAGCTTCTCGAGACGCTCGGACGGCTGACCTCTCGCCTACGACCTGGCGGCCCGCGGCTGGGCCTGCTGCTACTGCCCCCAGGTGCGGTCGGTCCACCAGCCGTCCCCGGGGCCGCGCCCGGGCCCTGCGGCGCACGTGGCACCTGGCGGCCGATGCCGCGGGCTACCCTGTCGCGCGCGACGCTCTGACCGGCGTGCTCACGCGCCTTCCCGCGGCTCTGCGTGACCGGCGCAGCCTGCCGGCACCGGTGGAGGCCGCGGCCGCGCTGCTGGAGCGTTGAGCACACGCCGGTCAGAGGATCTGCTCGGTGTCGATCCGGGCGTCCACGCGCTTGTAGGCCTCGGGCTGCTGGGTGAGCACCGGCAGTCCGGTGGACAGCGCCAGGTGCGCGGCGTGGGCGGTGGAGATGTCCGTGGCGCGCTCGTGGGCGATCTGCGCGACGGACCAGCAGGTGGCCTCACCGAGCGCCCGGAAGACGAAGCACGGTGCGGCCAGGGCGTCCTGGAGGCGTTCGTACACCTCGCCGAGGACGGACTCGGTCAGGCCCTGGGCGAAGGGGACCGCCGGGACGTACAGCGGCACCGCGGTCTGCGCCGAGCGGATGACCCGGGCGACCATGTACGGGCGCCCCAGGGCGAGGGCCCGGACGGCGGTGTGGTCGAGGATGTACCCGCCGCTCACGCCGCCTGACCCGGGTCGGCAGGAGGAGCGGTCTCGAAGCCGCGCCGCGCGTCGGCGGAGGCGACGGCCTCGAGGGCAACCTCCCACTCACCGGGGTTTTCCTGGCGGGCCCGGGCGGCGAGCCAGTCCACGGCGCGCAGGGCGCGTTCGGTGCGCTGGAGCCGTTCGGTGACGGCCGCCTCGATGAACGCGGACCGGTTGCCGCCGGGGCCGCCGGCCAGCTTGTCGACCGCGGCGACGGTGTCCTCGTCGAGGGTGATGGTGACCTTCTGCTTCGCCATACGGTCACCTTACTGAGGTATGGCCGTGCGGGCGACGATTGTCACCCGCCCGGACGACCGCGTGGCGGACCCCGATGGGACGATGTCCCCCGCACGTACGCACCCAGGGGAGGCTCCACCCGCCATGTCGCTCATCCATCACACGACACTCACGCCGACCAAGCTCGAACTGCTCACGCGATGGCTGCCCCGGCAGACCTGGTACGCGGGCGCGGGGCGGGAGCCGGAGCTCGCGAAGGCCGGCGGCTTCCGCCTGGACGACCCCCTGGGCGAGGTCGGGGTGGAGTTCATGGTGGTCACCGACCAGGACGGCGCCGCCTACCACGTGCCCATGGCCTACCGCGGCGCGCCAGTGGCCGGCGCCGAGGGCGCGCTCATCGGCACCACGGAGCACGGTGTGCTGGGCAGGCGCTGGATCTACGACGGCGCGCACGATCCGGTGGTGGTGGCCCAGTTGATCGCCCTGGTACGCGGTGAGACCGTGGCGCAGGCCCAGAGCGTCAGCGACACGCCCGACCCGACCGTCGCCCGCCACTACGCGGGACCGGCGGACGCCGTCGTGTCCGGCGCCGGAACCGTGGCCGACGGCCCGCAGGCCGCGACCGACGTGACCGTCGACGCCGGCCCGGCCGGCCGCCTGGTCCTCCGCGTGACGCGTGTACTGCGGCCCGGCGCGGGGGGCGGTGTCGCGAACGGCGCGCTGGGGCACGTCGACGCCCGCTGGCAGCAGCCTGACGGCACCGAGGCCCGCTCGGTCTTCGCGAGCCTGCGGAAGGCCGCAGAGGCCTGAGCCGAGGGCAGGGGTCGCCGAACCGCCGTGCGTGGCCGGCGGTTTCGATAACCTCCCGGCATGAGGATCACGGGGGCCCTGGCGGTGGGAGCCGTCTTCGGGATGCTCACCTCGCTCGTCAACGCGCTGTCGTCGCCGTACTCGGAGCTCGGGGCCCGGATCACGGGCACCCCCTGGGGCGGCAGCGCCAAGGTCCTCAGCCTGCTGCTGGACGCGGGCTGGTCCTGGGCCGCCCTCGCGGTGGCCGCGGGCCTGCTCGCCCGGACGCCCGCCGGCGGCGCGCTGGCCGGACCGCTGTCGCTGGTCATCGCCACGGCGACGTACTACGCCACGGACCACCTCCTGGTGGACGCCGGCACGGACGTCCTGGTCTGGGCGGTGGTCGCGGTGTTCCTCGGACCGTTCCTCGGCATGACGGGCGCGGCCGTCCGGCGCCCCGGACTGCCCGGCCTCCTGGCCGCGTTGACGGTTCCGGTCGGTGCCGCCGTCCAGATGGCCGTCCTGCCGCCCCGGCCGCACCTCACGGTGACCCCGGCGATCGCCGTCGCCGAGGCCCTCGTCTGGACGGCCTCGGCGGCAGGCGCGGCATGGGCCCTCCACCGCTTCCTCGCGGAGAGGCGTACCGTCAGGGCACGGTGACGACGGCCCTCGCTCGCCGAGCGGCGGGATGCCGGCTGACGGAGACTGGGTGGAACACGGTCGTGCTGCCGTGATCGTCGACCGGGTCTCCCCAGGGAGCGGACATGCGCATCGACCTCACCGGACGGACCGCCTTGGTGACGGCGTCGACGCAGGGCATCGGCGCGGCCATCGCGGCCGGGCTGGCACGGGCGGGTGCCCGCGTCGGCGTGAACGGCCGCGACCCGGACCGGGTGGACCAGGCCCTCGAGGAACTGCGGGACGAGATACCGGACGGCGAGTTCGTCGCCGTCGCAGCCGACGTGGCCACCGAGGAGGGTGCCGGACGGGCCCGCGAGGCGGTGCCGGACGTCGACATCCTCATCAACAACCTCGGCGTCTACGGCGCCAAGGACGCCCTGGAGATCGACGACGCCGAGTGGCGCCGGTACTTCGAGGTCAACGTCCTGTCCGCCGTCCGCCTCACCAGGATGTACATGCCGCGGATGCTGGACCGGGACTGGGGCCGCATCCAGTACATCTCCAGCGAGTCCGGCGTGGCGATCCCCGTCGAGATGGTCCAGTACGGCATGACGAAGACCGCCATGCTCGCCCTCGGCCGCGGCTTCGCCAAGAAAGCCGCCGGTTCGGGCGTCACGGTGAACTCGGTCCTGGTCGGCCCGACCCGCACCGTGGGCGTGGAGGAGTTCGTCCGGGGGCTCGTCGGAAGCGAGTTGCCCTGGGAGGAGGCGCAGCGCCGCTTCATGCGCGAGCACCGCCCGCAGTCGCTGCTGCAACGCCTCATCGAGCCCGCGGAGATCGCCAACATGGTCGTGTACCTCAGCTCCGACCTCGCCTCGGCCACCACCGGCGGCGCCGTGCGCGTCGACGGGGGCTGCGTGGACGCCGTCATCCCCTGATCCGGCGTCAGCCGAGCGGCCGTGTCATCCGTGCCGTCCGCTCCAGCCAGGAAATCGCCACCGTGCAGCGGCGCGCGACGACTTCCTCCGGCTCGCCGTTGAGGAGGGCGAAGGACACCTGCTCCAGGCCGAAGGTGAGGTACCACGTCCACGCCCGGTGCAGGGCCGCCCGGTCGACGGCCGCCGCCACCTTGTCCCAGCCGTGCCAGGCCAGGCAGGCGGCGTCGACGGCCGGATCGAACGGCTGGGCCAGGTCCCAGTCCAGTACGCCGAGCACGCGGCCGTCACCGCTCCAGTGCAGGTTGTCGCCTGCGAGGTCACCATGGACCAGGGACGGTTCCACCACGGGCAGGTCAACAGCGGCACCCACGCGGCGCAGCGCCTCGGACCGCCACGTGCGCGGCAGCCGGGGAACGACGTCCCGCTCCATCATCTCGGCCCACCGGTCACCGCCCGCGTACTCGTGCGCCGCGCCCAGCAGGCTCCGGAGGTCTCCGCAGTCCACCTCGCGCAGCGCCCGCAGCAGCCGGGCGAGTTCCTCCGGCTCCCCGCCCCCACTCCTCGGGGCGGGCGCTCCCTCAAGCCAGGACAGCGCGACAGCGGTGTGCCCCGCCACCCGGACCACGCCGGACAACGGGCGCGGCACCGCGAAGGGCAGGTCCAGCGCCCCCAGGCGGCGCGGCAGTTCCACGTTCCGGGGCAGTGCCGCGACCGCGGTGGGCTTCCTCGCGACGCGTACGACCGCGGCGCCGGGAAGCAGCACCACATGGTGCGAACCACCGCCCGCGAGGGTCGCGCCGGTCAGGTCCTGTCCCGGCAACAACAGGGCGGCGGCGACGGTCAGCAGTTCCTCGGGCACGACGGTCAGCAGTTCCTCGGGCGCGTGACCGACCATCACCGCAGCGTAGGGCCCCCGCGCGCGGCGCGGTAGCCTTGCGATCATGGCGGACTGGAACATGCGGCCGGCCGCGGCGACGGACGTCGAGGCGGTGGCGGAGCTGCGGGCCGTGGTGCTGCGGGCCGACCTGGAGCGGCTCGGACGGTACGACGAGCACCGCGTGCGGCAGCGCCTGCGGGACGCATTCGTGCCGGAGCACACCTGGGTCGTCGACGTGGACGGCGCGTTCGCCGGCTGCGTCGCGCTGCGGCCGGCCGAGGGCGCCCGCTGGCTGGAGCACTTCTACCTGGCCCCGCGGCTGCAGGGGGGCGGCATCGGCACCGCCGTGCTGCGGGAGCTGTTGCAGCGGTGCGACCGCGACGGCGTCCCGGTCCGGCTCAACGTGCTGCGGGGCAGCGCGGCCCGGCGGCTGTACGAGCGGCACGGGTTCACCGTCGACACCGAGGATCCGGTCGACGTGTTCATGGTGCGCGAGCCCGCCGCCGTGCGCGGCGCCTGATCCCGGGGGCCGCCGCGGCGGCCCGGTCAGCCGCGCAGCCCGATGCGGGGCGGCGTGGCCGTGCCGTGCAGCCTCCTGGCGTAGGCACGGTAGCGGCGGCGGCACCGGATCGGCATGAGCACACGGACTCGCAGCGGGGCGCCCTTCAGGAGTCCCTCGCGCCGACGCGGATGCCAACCCGGCGCGGCCACCAAGAACGGGGCCGCTGTCAGGCCCTCCGCGGTCGCATCAGCGCGAGGTCCTCGCCCCAGGCGTCCAGCACAGCGCCGTGCCCGGCCCGGCGGGCCGCGGCCTCGACGCGGGCGAACAGCCCCCGCTGCGCGGACACGTCCCCGGTCGCCGAGATGGCGTCCGCGGCGTCGAGCAGCACGCGGGTGTCCCAGCCCGGCAGCGGGAACCGGGCGAGTTCCCACTCCAGGTACTTGTTGTAGGGGCGGGGGCGCCGGTCCAGGGCGAAGAGCGTCTCGAGCAGGAGGCCGACACTGTCGGCGGCATCGAGCCGTGCCGCGAGCGCGTGACCGTCGCGGTCGTTCTTCAGCGAGCGGTAGAGCGAGTTGACGTAGGCGTCGAGCCACCGGCCCGCGTCCCTGAACGCCTCATCGGCGTCGAGCCGCGCCTTGGTCGCCACGATCCGGGCGATCCCTCCGTGGAGCCGGTCGAGAACGATCCGGGCGCGGGCGAGGGCGTAGCGCTCGAACCCCGGCATGCCGGCGGCGCGGAACTCCTCCAGGGAGACGATGACGAGGTCGAGTTCGGGACTGCGGTGCCCCGCGAAGCGCGTGAGATCCGTCGTGGCGCCGTCGGCGACCACGACGTACAGGTCGTGGTCGGAGTGTTCGGTGGTCATGCCCTCGTGGGCCCGTGAGCCTTTGAGGACGAGGCCGACGACAGCGGGATCGGCGGTGGCGACGTCGACGAAGGCCTCGTAGGCATGGGGCTGCTGCGAGCTCACTGCGCGGCCCCGCCTCTTCCGTAGCCCGATTGGGCGTCGATCCGGGCCGCCGTCCGCACGCCGCCCTCCGTCCAGTACTGGCCGGGCTTCGGTTTCGCCGCCGAGATGACGTCCACGTGGAGCGCCTCGCTCCAGCCGTCCGGGCCGGGGGTGACGTAGTCGACCTCGATGCGGCGGGGGACGGTGGCGGGCTGCGGAGCGCTGTGCCGGAACCCCTTGCCGGTGAAAAGTTCGGCCTCCCCGGGGCGGGCGGCGGCCGTGGTGGGGCCGGACGCCCACCACACCGCCTTCAGGGCCGCCGGGCCCACGGCGTCGGCGTCGGCGTCCCGGACCACGAGACGTTTCTCCGGCTCACCAGGGCAGCTGGGGCCCTTCACGGTGATCGCCTCGCCGCCTGCCCGGGCGCCGGACAGCGGCGGTCCCGGGTCCGAGCGGCTGAGGGCACACCCCGGGACGAGCACCGGCAGCGCGGCAGGCCCCGCGACCGCTCCGGCCGTTCTTCCGGACATGGGTTGCTCCGTCCCCCTCTGCCGACGGTGATCGCCCGTCGACCGGCGGCCCACTGTACGGACGGTTCGGCCACCATGCCCAGGGGATTACGCCCACGGGTCTCCGCCGACCATTGAGGAGCCGGGCGAACGGGCGTTGCCGGTGCCGGATGTCACGATCGAGGGGTGAGGGACACCGACTTCGACTGGCGGTCCTTCCTCGTGCGCTGGAGCGGGGAGTGGGCCGATGCCCAGGATCCCGGCGCGTCTCCCTCCGAGGAGTACCGCCACCGGTCAGTCCACACCCTGATGTGCGCGGGCCTGGTGCGGCGGTGGGGGCCGGTTCGGCGGTGCGGTGAGGTGCTCGCGGGAAGACGTCGACGCCGCCTCGGTGACCGCGTTCGGCGATCTCGCGGATCAGCCGGGTTCCGGTCCCCGCAGGAGCCTCTGAACGCCGCGCCCGTAGACAGTGTCTCCCCCGCGCGGCGGCGGCTCGCGCTGGTGGCGAGCGTCGCGGGCGCCGCGATCGTCGCCCTGGACGGCGGCGTCCTGCTGGTGGCGCAGCCCAGCCTGCAGCGGGACCTCGGCGCGAGCGTGGCCGAGATCGTCATCCCGGGCACGGGCGATCCGGGGCACCTGGTGAACAACGTGGCGGCGGGCGCGCTGCCGCTGACGGACGAGGAGACGGCGCTCATCGACCGGCCGCCCCGCCCGCTGACCCGGGCGGGGCCGCGCCGGCCCGGCTCGGCCCGGCCCGGCGTGGCGGCGGTCAGTCGTGCGGGACGACGGCCACCGGCGCCTTGGCGTGGTGCAGCACGGCGTGGGTCACCGGACCGATGTGCAGGCCGGCGGCAGAGTGCCGGACGCGGCGGCCGACGACGACGAGTGAGGCGTCGGCCGCCGCCTCGATCAGGTGATGCGCGGCCCCGCCGACCAGGGAGTGCTCCGCGACGTCGACGGCGGGGTACTTGGCCCGCCACGGCGCCAGCGCCTGGGTGAGCGCCTTGGCCTGGGCGTCGGTCAGCTCACGCTCCAGGTCCAGGGCTATGGCGGCGGGGTTGTAACCGTATGAGGCCGGCAGGTTCCAGCCGTGAACGACGCGGAGACCGGTCCCGCGCAGCATGGCGGCCTCGAAGGCGAAGGCCAGCAGGTCGTCGTGGGGGCGGGCCAGGTCGATGCCGAGCACCACGTCACGGAAGGGGGTGTACTGAGAGACCAGCCCGTCGAGGTCCGGGCGGTGCTCGTCCTTGCCCGTCTGACCGGCCCGTACCAGGACGACGGGCCGCACGGCCTGGGCGACGGTCGCCGAGGCCACGGAGCCGACGAGGAACCCGGCGAGCGCGCCGAGGCCGCGGGAGCCCAGCACCAGCAGCTCCGACTCCTCGGCGGCGGCCGCGAGGGCGGCCGCGGGCTGCCCGCTGACGAGCCCCGCGGAGATCTCCAGGTCCGGGTGGCGCAGGGCGAGTTCGGCGGCGGCGTCGCGCGACACGGACTCGGCCCACTGCCGCTGCGCGTCGGGGTCCACCGCGGCCACCGCCCCGGCCAGCGGGGCGTAGACGGAAGAGTACGGCTGCCACTCGTGGACGTGCAGGAGCCTCAGGCTCAGTCCGCGACGCTGGGCCTCGCGGGCGGCCCAGTCCGCGGCGGCCAGGCTCTCGGGCGATCCGTCGAGACCTGCGGTGACCGTACGGGACATGACGTGCCTCCTGGCGAACGTGACGAAGGGCGTGGGCTGTTCACCCCCAGCTTCCCGTCGGCCTTGGGCCTCCGGCAGGGGCCACCGGGCCCGCCCGGGGGCCGATCGGCCCATGGGCGCCGGCACCGCTCGATCAAGCCTACGGGGGCCTGCCCTGGGCCGCGGCGCGGGGTCGGCGCCGCGGCCGGGGCGGCGACAGCGGCCGGGGACATCGCGCCGGGGAGTGCTGGGCGCCGCTGTCCACCCACGGCCTCGGCAGGAACGGGCACTGGCCATCCGCCGACGAACACCCGGTGCGTGTCCGGGGTCGGCCAGGTCGAAGAGGCCCGCGGCAGGCGTCACCAACCCCGCGGCCGTGGGCCGGCCGGTGGAGCGGAGGTACGGCGCGGATCCCCTTCGTCCCGGCAACCGTGACCGGCCGCTCAGGCCCCAGCACCGGCCACGGCCCGCTCCGCCCTTGCCGACCGTGTAGCCCACCGCCTTCCCCACAGCCGGACCGCGCACCACCGGCGACCGGACAGCCCGCCCGGCCCCGACAGCCCGGCCGCCATCCGCACCCGCCCAGGGAACGGCACGTGGCCGGTGGGCAAGCGTGAGCAGACGCCGCGTCACGGCCGCCCACGCTCCGCCTGTGGGGGCACCTCGCAGCGGTGGCCAGGCAGACGTGCGGCGGACCCCGCGCCGAGCGATGCGGGCGCAGACGCGAGTCGCCGCGGGGGTCACCGGCCGAAGGCGGGCGGGCGAACCCGCGCCTCACTGCACCCCGATCGCGCCACCGCCACCCCCACCGACCGGACCCGGCGCCGCATCGTGGCCGGCCGGGCGTCCCCCGCCCTCACCGCCCGGCGGTGGACCCCCGCACCACGACCACCGGGCAATGCGCGTGATGCAGCACCGCCTGACTGACGGAGCCGAGCACCAGTCCGGCGAAGCCGCCTCGTCCACGGGCGCCGACGACGAGGAGCTGGGCGGTCCGGCTCTCCTCGATGAGGGTCTCTCGGGTCCCGCCGTGCACCGTCCTGGTCCGGACCGTGACGCCGGGGTGGCGCTCGCGGCGTCCCGCGATCGCCTCCGCGACCAGGCGTTCCTCGGTACGCGCGAGTTCGCCGGGCTCGCTCGCGTACGGCATCGTGGGGTCCAGCGGTGGCGCGGGAACGGGCGTGTTCCACGGGGTCCACGCGTGCAGGGCGAGGAGTTCTGCGCCCCGCAACGCGGCCTCGGCGAAGGCGAAGTCGACCGCGTCCGCGCCGGCCGGGGACCCGTCGACGCCCAGCAGGACCGGGCCGCCGGCGGCCGGCTGCTCCCGGACCACCATGACCGGGCACTGCCCGTGCGCGGCGAGGTGCACCGCCGTGGAGCCGAGCATCAGACCGACGAAGCCGCCCATGCCGCGGGATCCCACGACCACGAGTTCGGCGGCGCGCGACTGGGCCTCCAGCACGGTGAGGGGCTCGCCGGTCACCACGGCGTGGGAGACCTCCACGTCCGGTGCCACGCTGCCGGCGCGTTCCACGGCCTCCGCCACCACGTGTTGAGCGGCGTTGCGCAGGCCGCCGTCGGACGGGCCCAGACTCGAGGGCCCCAGCGGCACATGCATGGCGGGCCACAGGAAGGCGTGCACCACCCGCAGTCCGGCGCCGCGCCACCGGGCCTCGCGGGCCGCCGTCTCCACCGCGGCGAGGCTCGACGCCGAGCCGTCCGCTCCTACGACCACCAGCCCGCTCACCGCGCCTCCTCGTCCGCCCTGCCCGCCGTCTGCTTCCAGCCTCCCCCGGGGGCGGGCCGGCGTCCCGGTACCGTGCGCCCATCAGGGGTACCGCCGGGGCTCAGGCCCTGCGGTGCCCCCATGAGGGCCCGGTCTCCTCCCACTCGCGGCCCCACGCGGCGGCGCGGTGGCGGTCGATGCGGAGGCGGACGACCCAGCGTCCGGCGAGGACCAGCGCGCAGGCGCCCGCCGCGGCGACCGTGCCGAAGACGACGCCTTGGGCCTCGGCCTGCTCGGGGGTGAGCCGGTTCTGCTGCAGACGGCCGTTCGCGTCCAGCCAGACGAACGTGGTGGATCCCGCGGGGCTGCCCGGTTCGACGCGGGCCTCACCGGTTCGGGTGGAGCCGTCGGGGGCCGTCCACCGGACGGTGGTGAGGACCTTGCCGATGGAGCCCGTGTACGGGTTCTCCACGGCCTTCGCGGCGTCCTCGGTCAGGACGGCCGCCGCCAGGTGGGTGCCCTGGCCGCGCCGGAGCTCGGAGTCCTCCACCGCGGCCGCCGTGGCCACGCCGGCCGCAGGGGCCCCGGCGGCGATCAGCAGCGCCGTCGCCACGCCTGTCCAGGCCTCCACGACATCGGAACGCCGCCGCATCGGATTGCGGCGCCAGCGCCAGAACACCGCCCTGCCGCCCATGGCCGTGCTCCCTTCCCTGTCCGACGACCGTCGCACGCGCCGACGCTCCCGCAGCAGGGGCCACCCGGATCATTTCCGCCGTGGGACGGGGCCGACCGGCCCATCCCCGCGTGCGCGCCCGGCCTCGACGCCCCCGCACCGGGTGTGACGACCGTCACTCGCCGGCGATCGAACTTCCCGCGCCGCCCCGCGTCCTGTCGGTGTCCTCGACACCTTCCGGATACGGAGTACCGATGCCCACCCCTCTGACCGACCCCCTGTCCCCCGGCACCCATACCTTCGAGGTGGACGGAGTGGTCCAGCGCTACCATGTCCACGGCACCGGCCCGGTGTGCATCGCGCACTCCGGCGGGCCGGGCGTCTTCTGGGAGTACCTGCGCATGCCCGAGGTCGAGCGGCACCTCACGGTCGTCTACCCGGAGCCGGTCGGCACCGGTGGCTCGGGCCGGCTCCCCTCGCACCCCCACGGCTACACCCGTGAGCGCTACAGCCGGTTCCTGGACGCACTCGTCGACCACCTGGGCACCCCGCGCGTGCACCTCATGGGGCACTCGCACGGCGGCTTCGTCGTCCAGTACCACGCACTGCGCCGGCCCGCGCGCGTCGCCGGCATCGTCCTCTACGACAGCGCGCCGGTCACCGGCCCCGAGCACGGCGCCGAGGCGATGCGCATGGTCCAGGAGTTCGCCGCCCGGCACGCGGGCCACCCCGGTCTGCCGGAGGTCCTGGGGGCCCTCCAGGGGGTGTCCGCGATCTCCGACGACGTGGAGATGACGGCCGCCCTCAAGGGGCTGCTGCCCGCGTACTTCGCCGACTACTGGGGCAGGGAGGAGGAGTTCGCGCCGCTGCGCGCCGCGGTGGCGGGTACGCACATCTCGGGACTGGATGAGCACCTCGTCCCCGATGCCATCGACGACCGGGGGCAGCTGGGGGCTCTCACCGTGCCGGCGCTGGTCGTTGCCGGCCGGTACGACGTGATCTGCGGGATGCGGTGGGCCGGTGAACTGCACGAGCTGATCCCCCAATCTGAACTCGTGGTCCTGGAGAACAGCGGGCACTTCGGCCACCTCGAGGAGCCCGGGCGCTTCGCGGAGGCGGTCGTGGGCTTCGTGACCGCCCGGGAGCGGGTGGTCCCCGCCTGACGGTCCGGCGGAACGAGAGCGACGCGGGGGGCGCGTGGCTGCCGCGTCGCAAGGCTGATGGGGCTCGCCCGGCCGGCGGGGCCCGGGCCGGCCGGTGACGGAGACGCCGTGGCGTCCCCGGTCACCGCCGGCCCGGACCGTCACCGGGTCACCCGGGCCGCGGTTCAGGTGATGACGTCGTACTCCCCGTAGGAGTGCTGGGGCGTCATCGTGGCGTCGAGCCCGTTGGTGACCCACGTCCCGAGGACCATCTCCGCGGTGATGCCCGGCCCGAAGCCGGCCAGCAGACCTCGGTGCCCGTCCAGGGCGGAGCCCTCCTCGAACATCCGGTACAGGGCGTCGAGGACGACGGCGCTCGCGATGTTGCCGTACTCGGTCAGCGTGGCCCGGCTGAAGCGGAACGACTCCGGGGGGACGCCGAGGAAGCGGCACAGGTCGTCCAGGATCCGGGGGCCGCCGGCGTGGATGATGTAGAAGTCCAGCTTGGCGGCGTTCCACGCGTGGTCCTCGGCGACCTGGCGCAGCACCGGGGCCAGGGGCTCCATGGTGCCGGGCACGCGCTTGTCGAGCTGGAAGTGGAAGCCGGTCTGGCGCACCGCGTAGGAGATCCACTCCTCGGTGTTCGGGATGAGGTAGGAGGCGTTGCGCTCCAGCCGCATCCCGGTGCCGCCGCTGCCCCGGACGACGGCGGCGGCGATGCCGTCGCCGAACAGCCCGTTGGACAGCAGCGTTCCGACGCTGAGGTCCGTGGGTTGGTAGCACAGCGAGCAGAACTCGCATGCCACGATGAGGGCGTTGGCCTCGGGGTACGCCGTGCAGAAGTCGTGGGCGCGGTTGATGGCCGCGCCTCCCGCCGCGCATCCGAGCTGCGCGATCGGCAGCTGACGGGTGTCGTGACGGAAGCCCATCTTGTTGATGAGCCACGCGGTCAGCGACGGCATCATGAAGCCCGTGCACGATACGTACACGATGAGGTCGATGTCCTCGGGCTCCAACTCGGCCTGGTCGAGGGCCTGCCGTATGACGGCCGGTACCCTTGCCTTCGACTCCGCCTCATAGATCTGGCTGCGTACGTCGAAGCCCGGATGTTTGAGCACCTCTTCGATCGGCTGGATCAGGTGCCGCTTCTGAACGCCCGTGTGCTCGATGAGCTTGAGGGTCAGGTCGAGTTGCGGGTGGTCCTTGTGCAGCCGTCGTGCCAGCTCAAGCGTTTGTTCGCAGGTGATAACGTTGTCGGGTACCGAAATCACCGGCTTGCACAGAACAGCCATGGGTGGCTCCATTTCCTGCCCCTCGGCGGGCTATGGTCCCTGTGGTGCGCTGCTCCGGGATTTCCGGAGCAGGCCCGTACCTGTCACGAAAATGCGGTAGGGGGTACGGGCGCATTTCATCTGCGCGCCCAAGGGGCGGCGACTTTCAGGAGGTCCCGGCAAAAGTCGGTTCACAAAGGGGGACCGGCTGTCGTCGCGGTGGAATCATGGCCTGTTCAGATTTGCTTCCACCAGGAAAACGTACGTCACTTGGGCGGATTTCGCATGTCGGAGCGGCCCGCACCCGCCGCCACGAGGGAGAACGGTACGGAACCGGCCCCGCACCCGAAGGGGTGCGGGGCCGGGGCGGGACCGGACGGAACCGGGCCGGACAGGTCACCAGGCGACGTGCAGGGCCACCGGGTAGCGCCAGATCGACGTGGCGCTCCACCGGACCTCGTCGGCCGGCTTGGCCAGCCTCAGGTCCGGGAAGCGGCGCAGCAGCTCCCTGAAGGCCACCTGGAGCTCCATGGTCGCCAGCGGCGCGCCGAGGCAGTGGTGGCCGCCCCAGCCGAAGGTCATGTGGGGCGTGCCGGTCCGGTCCAGGTCCAGCTCGTCGGGGCGGTCGAACTTCTCGGGGTCGCGGTTCGCGGTCAGGTAGGAGACGTGGACGACGTCACCGGCCCGGATCAGCACGCCACCCATCTCCACGTCCTCGGTGGCGATCCGCGGGATGCCGACGCCCTTGCGGAACGGGATGTAGCGCAGCATCTCCTCGATGGCCTGCGGGATGCGGTCCGGCTGCTCGCGCAGCAAGGCCAGCTCGCGCGGGCGGGTGAGCAGGGTGAAGGCCATGTTGCCGATCTCGTTCGACGTGGTGTCCTGGCCCGTGATGAGCAGGACCATGGCCATGACGGCGAGTTCCTTGTCGTTGAGGATCTCGTCGCCGTCACGGGCCGTGGCCAGCACGCTGACCAGGTCGTCGCCCGGGTGGGCTCGCCGCTGCGCGGTGAGCTTCGTGAAGTACTCCCGCAGGTAGGCCTTGGAGCGGACGGCGTTGTCCCGGTTGTCGGGGCTGAAGTCCATCATGGTGCGGGCGTGGCCGCGCAGCTCCCAGCTGTCCTCATCGGGGATGTCGAGCACCTCGCAGATGGCGGCCAGCGGGAGCGGCGCCGCGAGGTGCTCCACGAGATCGGCCGGCGAGCCGCTCTCCTCCATGCCGTCGAGGAGTTCGCCGACGACCCGCTCGATGCTGGGACGCATGTGCTCGACGTTCCGGGGGGTGAAGCCCTTGGAGACCAGCGAGCGCAGCCGGCTGCTGTCCGGCGGGTCCATCACGTTGATGGCCTCGTCCTGGACGATCGGCTCCGGCGTCATGCGCGGGAAGTCCTTGCCGACGACGGCGGCACGGCTGAAACGCCGGTCGGTCGTCACCGTTCGCACGTCCTCGTACCGTGTGACGAGCCAGGCCTCGCCCTCGCCGTGCGGCAGCTTGATGCGGGAGATCTGCTCGTTCTCCATGAAGTACTTGAGCTGCGGGTCGAATTCGAGGGCTTCGGCGAAGTCGAAGGGGCAGTTGTGCGCGGAGGAACCGGATTCCATGCGAATACTCCAGTGCACCTGGGCGTCGGGGGGACATATCACAACCAATCCCCAGCGCGCGCCGGTGACCACCGCAGGCAGCCCATCCGGGCGAACCGCGCCCCACGAGGGCGCCGCGCCCCCGGGAACAGGGCGCGGCGCGTGCTCGGTCCCACCGGCCGTCAGTAGTAGTGGCGGCGCCCCGCGACGGCGTGCCCCATGGCACCCAGCACCCAGAGCACGAGGCCGATGACCACGAGGATGACTCCCAGGGTCCACAGGATGGAGATTCCGGTGAGGAATCCGATGATGAGCAGGATGATACCGAGGATGATCATGATGTAACTCCCTTGCACGGCCCTGGTCGCCGTTGCGCGTCCCGGGCCGGTGGCACCACCGGCGCGGACCCCGGGGCGTCGGCCGCGTGATGCGCGGTGACGCGGGGCCCCGCTCCGACGGGACCGGCCGTCGACGTCGCCGGCTGTTCCTACCTGCGGCGCGAACCCGCCGGCATTCGCGTTCACCCCCATTCGTACACGGATCGGCTACCCAGGTCCTCGCGGTTCATGACCGCGGGATTCGGCCGGAGTGGAGTCGGCCGGTCGCCGGGCTCCGGATGAGAGCGCTCTCAACAGCGCGAACGGCGTCGACGGGATGCTCTGGCCTCGGCGCGAGGCGCCACAACCCCAAGGAAACAACGTCTACTTAACGGTTACGGCTCTGTACGCACCGGCCGCGGCAGCCGGGGCAGCCTCCAAGCAGTGAAGGCAGGAAACCGCGCGCGACTTCTTCTGCTCCATGTATTGACCGCGGTTCGCCCTGGCGAGAAGGTGTTCCCGCCGTATGAGAGCGCTCTCACCACCGAATCGCACCTTCCCCGGCACCGATCCCGAGGAGGCATCACACCCGTGTCCGCGCGTACGACCACCGGCAGGCGGTACGCCGCCAGACCGCTCACCCTGATGGTGGCCGCCGCAGCCACCGTGACCGCGCTCTGCCTGGGCCTGCTCGGCTCGGCCAGGGCCGCCGTCCCCCCGCCGCCGTCCGGCTGGACCACCGTCTGGAGCGACGACTTCAGCGAAGCCGCCAACACCCTCCCGTCCGCAGACAACTGGATCATCGACACCGGTACCAGCTACCCCGGCGGCGCCGCCAACTGGGGCACCGGCGAGGTGCAGACCTACACCTCCGACACCGCCAACCTCCGCCAGGACGGCTCGGGCAACCTGCGCATCACCCCGATCCGGGATTCCGCGGGGAACTGGACCTCCGGGCGCGTCGAGACCCGCCGCAGCGACTTCGAGCCCCCGTCGGGGGGCAAGCTCCGCATCGAGTCCCGCATCCAGATGCCGAACGTCACCGGCGCGGCCGCGGCGGGCTACTGGCCGGCGTTCTGGACGCTGGGCGCGCCGTACCGGGGCAACTACTGGAACTGGCCCTCCATCGGCGAGTTCGACCTGATGGAGAACGTGAACGGCGTCAACCAGGTCTGGGGCACCCTGCACTGCGGCACCAACCCGGGTGGCCCCTGCAACGAGACCATCGGCCTCGGCGCCACCCGTGCCTGCCCCGGCAGCGCCTGCCAGGGCAACTTCCACACCTACGCCTTCGAGTGGGACCGCGGCGTCAGCCCCCAGCAACTGCGCTGGTACGTCGACGGGGTCCAGTTCCACTCGGTGAACGCGGGCCAGATGGACGCCGCCACCTGGAACGCCGCCACGGGCCACGGCCACTTCATCCTGCTGAACGTCGCCATGGGCGGGGCCTTCCCCGACCCCGTGGCCGGCTACAAGACCCCGACGGCCTCCACCGTCTCGGGCGTACCGATGCTGGTCGACTACGTCGCCGTCTACAGCTCCGGCGGTGGCGGCACGCAGCCCCCGACGGACCCCCCACCGACCGGGGACACCGGCAGCGCGTACGGCACCCTCCAGGCCGAGTCGTACACGCAGCAGTCCGGCACCACCGTGGAGACCACGACGGACAGCGGCGGCGGCAAGAACCTCGCGTCGCTCGCGAACGGCGACTGGGCACTGTACTCCGGTGTCGACTTCGGGACGACCACGGCCCGCCAGTTCAAGGCCCGGGTCGCCTCCGGGGCCGCCGGAGGCGTCAGCGGCCTGGTCGAGGTCCGGCTGGACAGCCGGAGCAACGCCCCGATCGGCAGCTTCTCCGTCGCCAACACCGGCGGCTGGCAGAGCTGGACGACCATCCCCGCCAACATCTCGGGCGTCACCGGCAAACACGACGTGTATCTGACCTTCACCAGCGGCCAGCCGGCCGACTTCGTGAACGTCAACTGGTTCACCTTCAGCACCACCTGACACCCCCACCGCCCGCGGCGCCCCGGCCGACCCCTGGCCCGGCCGCCGCGGGCGGCACCTCCCGGTTGTCAAGCCCCGCCCCCGCCGACCAATCCCCGAGGGGTGGTCGCGGTCGGCACCTGGCCGACGCCGCGGGGTGTCGGCATGCTCTCCTCACGTGGATCTTTTCCGACGCCCCTCGTGCTGGTCGTCGCACTCGCCTCCTGGATCCGCGGAGATTCTCGGCGCGCGGGGGGTTGTCCGTCTCTCGGCACGGACCAAGATCTTGCTCAGCCAGGGCCTGGCCTTCGCCGGAAACGTGACCGGCCGCCAGGTCCTCGACGACTGCGCGGCTCCGTCCCACTGCTCGCCGACTCCGGCGCGTGCTGAGGGCCGGCGGTCGACTGATCGTGTCCGCCGCGGCCATCCCTTCGTGATCCACACCATGCGGCGCATGGCCGGGCGGAAGCCCGACTACCCCGGGACCGTCCGGGCGTCCCGGCGTCGGTCCCGGACCTCGGGGCGTGGCCGGAAGCCGGCCGACGTGTAGGTGGCGACGGCTCCGGCATTGGAGCTCGGGGTGCAGACGATCGCGCTCGACGAGCCCAGTTCCCGGAGTGCGGCCGCCGCGGCGACGGTGATCGCCTTGCCGTAGCCGTTGCCGCGGTGTTCCCTGTGCACGCCCATCGGCTCGAGCAGCCCGGGCTTCTGCGGGCCGGCCGACCACACCGTCACCGCCGCCACCGCGTCGCCCCGGTCGTCGTACGCGACCAGGCAACGGGCGTCGGCGTACGGGGACCCGGCCGCCATCGCGTGCCAGCGCTCGTCGGTGAACGTCGACCCGTCGAACGAGGCACGCTGGACGGCGGCCCGCACGTGCGCCTGCTCCGGCCCGATCGCCTCGATCCGCACGCCTGGGTCCTCCACCGGCTCCGTGAGGTCGCGGCGCAGCGGCGTCCACGGCTCGTCGGTGTTCCAGCCGTCCGCGGACAGCACATCCTGCACCAGCGCGGCTATCGGCGCCTCGACATACACCTTCCCGGGTGGCAGTACGCCGCGCTCCGGATCGGCCACGTCGTCAGCCAGCTGCCGCGCCAGCTCCTCGTCCCGCTGGGCGTCGGGCGCGATCGTCAGGCGCAACAGCCCGGGGCCGTCCAGCAGCCCGACGGCGAGAATCCGTCCGCCCCGCCCCCATGTCCGCACCGCCGCGGCCGTCGCCTCCGCACCGAACCGCCAGAACCAGCCCAGGTCGCCCGGATGCAGTTGCATCGGCGCCCCGTCGTACTGCCACTCCCGCAGCACGTCCAAGACCCGGCCCAGCCCGTCAACTTCCGGCCTGCCCAAGACAATCGCCATGCCCCCGATGACACACCACCACACCGCCCTCGCGCATCCGGTTTCCCCGGCGGGCGGTTCAGTGGCGTGGTGAAGGTTCGACCCGCGGCCGGGCACAGGCCGTCACGTATCCCTGGGGCGGGCGATGAGCAGGGCGACGTCGTCGCGGTCGGCGGGGTGTCGGAGCGCGGCGAGGAGGCGGTCGCAGGTTTCCTCGACCGGCTCGTCGGGGGCGTCCAGGAGGCGCAGCAGGTCGTCGAGGCGCTCGTCGATGGCGTGGTCGCGGGTCTCGACCAGACCGTCGGTGTAGAGGACGAGGCGGTCCCCCGGGACGAGGTCGACGGTGGTGCTCTCGAAGGGCACGCCGCCGACGCCCAGGGGGGGTGCCGGTGGGCAGTTCGAGCAGTTCGGGGCCCTTGCCGGCGCGCACCACGACCGGGGGGAGGTGGCCCGCGCCGGCGAGGTGGCAGACGCCGCGGCGGTGGTCGTGGACGGCGTAGACGCAGGTCGCGATGTAGGGGTCGAGACCGTGGGTGATCCGGTCGAGGTGGCCGAGGACCTGGGCCGGGTCGAGGTCGAGACCGGCGAGGGTGGAGGTGGCGGTGCGCAGGCGTCCCATGGTGGTGGCGGCGGGGACACCGCTGCCCATGACGTCGCCGATGACGAGGGCGACCCTGCCGTCGTCGAAGGGGATGACGTCGTACCAGTCGCCGCCCACCTCGCTGCTGGCCTGCGCGGCGCAGTAGCGGGCGGCGAGTTCGAGGCGGGGGTGGGCGGGCGGGAGTTGCGGCAGGAGGCTGCGCTGGAGGGTCTCGGCGGTGCTGCGGAGCTGCTGGTGGAGGCGGGCGTTGTCGATGGACACCGCGGCACGGGAGGCCAGTTCGCAGGCGAGGGTCTGGTCGTCCTCGTCGAAGGGCTGGGGGATGCGGGCGCGGGCGAGGCCGAGGACGCCGAGGATGCGGCCGCGGGCGATGAGCGGGACCGCCATGGCCGTGTGGACGCCCGCCCGGGCCAGCAGCGGGGCGGCGTCGGGGTCGCGGGCGATTCGCACCAGGCTGCGCTCGTCGGCGTGGGTGATCAGGCCGGGGCGGCCGGTGTCCAGGCACCGTGCGGCCAGGTGTTCGGGGCCGTAGGAGACGAGGCGGCCGGGCCCGCCGAAGGCACCGGCGGCGACACCGGCCTCGCTGCACTTGGTGGTGAGCGCTCGGAAGCGGGGGCGGTCGTGGCCGGGCTCGCCGCCGTCGTCGCGCAGCGCGGAGTCGAGGACGTCGACCGCGGCGAAGTCGGCCAGTTCGGGGACGACGACGTCGGCGAGTTCCCGGGCGGTGTCCTCGACCTCCAGGGACATGCCGATGCGAGCCGAGCTGTCGGCGATCACGGCGAGGCGCTGCCGGGCGCGGTCGGCCTCCTGCGCCGAGCGGTGCCGGTCGGTGACGTCCACCACGGAGGTGGCGACGCCCAGGACGTGCCCGTTCCGGTCCTCCAGCCGGAAGTAGGACATCGACCAGGCGTGGTCGGTGCCGGGATCCGCGGGCGTCCGGCCGACGACGTACCGGTCGACGATCGGTGTGCCGGTCCGCAGGACCTGCCGGAGCGCGTCCTCCGCCATGCGGAACCTGGCGCCGGGGAGCACTTCCCGGAAGGGGCGGCCGACGTGCTCGCCCTCGGTCATGCCGTGCATTTCGGCCAGGGCGGGGTTGACGGAGAGGTAGCGCAGGTCCGTGTCGAGCACCCCGAGCCCGATCGGGGACTGGGAGACCAGCCGGAAGGAGAGGGCGAGGCCGCGTTCCAGGCGCTGCAGCACAGGCCGGTCGGTGGCTATGCCCAGGGCGTAGACGCGGCCGCGGCTGTCCGTGAGGCGGACATTGCGGAACTCCGCCAGTCGGGTGCTGCCGTCCTTGTGGCGCACGGGAAACGCTCCCGACCAGCTGCGACCGGTCTCCAGCACCTCCGCGAACAGCCTCATGGCGTCGTCACGGTCCTGGGGCCGGACGAGCAGCGGCGCCGCGTACTGCCCGACCGCCTCGCCCGCGGTGTAGCCGAACAGTTGCTCCGCCTGCGGGCTCCACATGTCGATGCGCCCGTCCGACTCGAGCAGGACCGCGGCGACCCCCAGGAGGTCCATGAGTCCGCTGGGGCCCAGTGCCCTGGCCTCGAGCTGATCGGCGCCGAGCGGCGGCCGCGCTTCGCTCATCGCAGGCTCCCTCTTCGCCCGCCCCTTCGCCGATCTCTTCCTCGCTCTCCGTACGTCCGCCTACCCCGGCTCCGGCGAGCGAGTCCTGCCCGTGGCCGCCGCCCGTGCCGCCGGGGTGACCACGTTTCCCGGGCCCGCTCCCGGGCAGGCGCCCCTGTCGCACGAGAAGAGAAGAGAAGAGAAGAGACGAGAAGAGCCGAGAACAGCACAGAAGGCTCAGAAGACCTGGAAGAGGGGAAAGCGCCATGGCCGCAGAGTTCCCGGGCGGCCGCCGCGTCCTGGCGGTCGTCACCAACTACGGGGTCGAGCAGGACGAGCTGGTCGTCCCCGTCGAGCACCTCCGTGACAGGGGCGCCGACGTCACCGTCGCAGCGACGCGGCACGACGCCGTACAGACCCTGGTCGGGGACAAGGATCCCGGCAAGGTCGTGGAACCGGACACCACCCTCGACGAGGTGGACCCGGCCGGTTTCGATCTGCTCCTCATCCCCGGCGGCACGGTCAACGCCGACAACCTCCGCCTCCAGGGGAAGGCGATGGACGTCGTGCGGGCGTTCGCCTCGTCCGGACGCCCGATCGCGGCGATCTGCCACGGCCCGTGGGCGCTGGCCGAGGCGGGAGTCGTGAAGGGCAAGACGCTGACCTCGTACGCCTCGGTGCGGACCGACTTGCTCAACGCGGGCGCCGCGTCCTGGGTCGACGAACCCGTGGTGCGCGACGCCTCCGCCGGGTACCCGCTGGTCACCTCGCGCACGCCCCAGGACCTGGACGCCTTCCTGGGCGAGGTCGACAAGCTCCTGGTCGGCTCCTGAGCGCGGTCGCCGTCAGGGCTCGATGAGGCCGGCCCGGATCGCGTAGCGCGTGAGTTCCAGGCGGTCGCGCAGACCGAGCTTCTGCAGGAGGTTGGCGCGGTGGCGTTCGACGGTCTTGACGCTGATGAAGAGCACGTCGGCGATCTCCTGGGACGTGTGGCCCTCGGCGACGAGCTTCAGGATTCCTCCTCGCGTTCGGTGACGGCGCGGACGGGCAGGGGCTCGCCCTGGCGGGCGCGTTCGAGGTAGTTGCGGATCAGGGTGGTGACGGCGCCGGGGTAGATGAAGGGTTCGTCGCGCACGGCGGCCCGGCAGGCCTCGACCAGGTCGCGGTCCGCGACGGACTTCAGGACGTAGCCGCCGGCCCCGGTCTTGAGGGCCTCGAAGAAGTACTGCTCGTTGTCGTACATCGTCAGGATGAGGATGCGCAGGCCGGGGCGGAGCCTGCTCAGTTCGCGGGGCGGCCTGCAGGCCGGTCATGCGGGGCATCGCGATGTCCAGGACGGCCAGGTCGACCTGCGCCTCGCGGGCCCTGGCGACGGCTTGGGCGCCGTCGCCGGCCTCGGCGACGGCGGTCAGGTCGGGTTCGCCATTGGGTGCCGGCCCCGATGGTTCCGCAGGCGGGCGCGGGCGACGGTGGAGGAACAGGGCCCACCCGACACCGGGAGGAGGACACCATGCCGCGCCCGCACAAGGCCATCGAGGACATCGAGGCGGAGATCCGGCGTACCGACCCCTGCTTCGCCGAGGGGTTGCGGACCGGGCGTCCGTGCGCGCCGCGGGAGTACCGGCGGAGGCTGGGCCGGCTCCTGCTGGTCGTGGCGCTCGCCTGGATCTTGATCGGCATCATGCTGCCACAAGGGTTGCTGATGGCGGCCGGACTGGTCCTGGACGGCATCGGAGCGGGCGTCCTGGACCCCCGGCACGACACTGTCGGGCGGGGTCGCCGGCGGGTGTGATTCGGGGCGCGGGGCGGGGGGATCCGGGGATGGACGGGTGTCGCGCAGCTCCGAAGGTTGTTCGCGGGGCCCGCGTGTGGCGCCGTTGCGCACGGCTCGGGCGGGCTATTGTGTCGCCGACCGAAAAATTGCGCAAATCGTCACAATTGGGAGCCCTACGTGATCGAAGGCATCGGCAGGCGCCGTTTTCTCGCCGCGGGGGCGGCCGTCGTCGGGGTGGGTGCGGCGAGCAGGGCTTGGGCGGGCACACCGCTGGCCGATGTACCACCGGGTGGGGTCCTGCGGAGCGAGGCCCGGCTCCCCCGCCCGTACCAGGTACCCCTGCCGGTCCCGCCGGTCCTCGAGCCCGCCCTGCGGACCGCGACGACCGACTACTACTACCTGACCCAGCGCGTCGCTGAACTGGAGATCCTCCCGGGACTGCGCACCAACTGCTGGACCTTCGACGGTCTTTTCCCCGGTCCCACGCTCGTCTCCCGCTCGGGGCGCCGCGCTGTCGTCACGCACCGCAACGAACTCCCCCAGCCGACCGTGGTCCACCTGCACGGCGGCCACACCCCCGAGGACAGCGACGGCTACCCGATCGACCTGACGATGCCGGTCGGCAGCCGCATGTCGTACGCCGACGCGATGGCGGGCATGCCGGAGATGCACGACTCACACGGCAAGCTCAGTCACGGCCAGCGCAACTACACCTATCCGATGCTGCAGCGCGCGGCGACGCTCTGGTACCACGACCACCGCATGGGCTACACGGGCCCGGCGGTGTACCGCGGAATGGCCGGGTTCCACCTGGTGACCGACGACGAGGAGGACGGGCTCGACCTGCCGCGCGGCTCCCGCGACATCCCGCTGCTGCTCGCTGACCGGGCGTTCGCCGAGAACGGGGCGCTGATGTACCCCGCCGTCGACCCGGGCATGCGCAAGCCGGGCGTCGTGCACGCGCACCACTTCGGCGTGATGGGCGACGTCATCCTGGTCAACGGCGCCCCCTGGCCCGTGCACCGGGTCAGGCGGCAGCGCTACCGGCTGCGCCTGCTCAACGGCTGCAACGTCCGGGACTTCCGCCTGGAGCTGGACCCGCCGCCGCCGGGCGGCAAGGGCCTGCTCCAGATCGGCAGCGACGGCGGACTGCTGGGCAGCCCGCTGGCCCACGACAGCCTGCGCATCGCCCCCGCCGAACGCTTCGACGTCATCGTGGACTTCGCCCGCTACCGGCCCGGCACCAAGGTGCGCCTGGTCAACCGGTTCGGCAGCGGCAGCACCGCGCGAGTCATGCGCTTCGACGTCTCGCCGTCCTCCCGGAAGCCGCACGACGACACCCACATCCCCAAGCGGCTGTCGCGCTACCCGGCCACCGTCCTGGACCCCCGCAAGGCCGTGGCGCACCGGACCTTCGCCTTCCGGCACTCGCGCGACGGCTGGACGATCAACGGTTTCCCGTACAAGCCCGGCCGCTCACTCGCCGACGTGAGGCTCGGCAAGGTCGAGATCTGGAAGTTCACCTCGGTGTTCTTCCATTCCGTGCACGTGCACCTGGACGCCTTCCGGGTGCTGTCCCGCAACGGCAAGAAGCCGGGCGCGTACGACGCGGGCTGGAAGGACACGGTGGCGACGGGGCCGGGCGAGACCGTGGAGGTGGCGGTCCGCTTCACCGACTACACGGGCAACTTCATGATCCACTGCCACAACCTCGAGCACGAGGACATGGCGATGATGGCCGACTTCACCACGCACTGAGGCACGGCGGCCCAGCTCCGGTCCGGCGCGGCGTCACTACGACGCGGCCGGGCCGGACGGCTGTCCGGGGGCCGTACCGCCGGGCGGGGGACTCTCGCCTCCCGGTGGTCCGGGGGTGCCGGGGGCCGGGCTCTGCGGGGCGGGTCCGGTGCCGGGCGGCGGGGACTGCGGGGCGGTCCCGCCCGGTTCACCCGCCGGCGTGGAGGGGCCCTCCTCCGGGGCGGCCGGTGAGCCGCCCCGCGGCGACCCGGACGGGCTGCCGGGCGGCGCGTTCTCCGGGGGCGTCGTCCGCTGATCCCCGGAGGCCTTGCCGTCACCACTGTTCCGGGTGAACCACTCGCCGGTGTCCGCGTCGCGGACCACGAACTTCTTCACCGGCTCGGACGCCGGGGCCACCACCACGGTCCTCGACGGCTGGTAACCGGGCCACGCGTGGCCGACGGTCGTGGCGCCGTCCTTCTGCTCGACCGGCCGGGTCAGCGGATTTCCGCAGGCACAGCGCACCCGGGGCAGGCCCCGGTCGTCCACCAGGACCGCGGTCCCGGCCTGCAGGACCGACTGGAAGGCGGTGGGCCGGCCGCCGCGGTAGCCGTGGTTGGTGACCCGGGTGTCCGCGCGCAGCTGGAGCGGGGTCAGATCCCTCAGGTACGCCGGGACGCCGGAGGGCGCGAGGCCCAGCACCCTGGCGAACGCCTTGTTCTTCGAGGGGTCCGACGACAGGGCGCTGATCTGCTTCTCCACGTCGCAGCTCGCGGCGTCACGCGTACCGCCGTACAGACCGGGCATGCCGCCGCTGTAGACCTGCCGCACGGTGCCGCCCGTCGTCGACGGGGTCGGCAGGGCCGGTGTCGCGGAGGGAACGGCGGTCTCCTCGGCCGTCGACCGCGTGAACGGGTTCGGTCCCGCGCTGCCCGCCGTCTGCAGGAACAACTCACCCGGCTTCCCGCCCGAGACCCCTCCGGGCCGGGTGAACACCACGGCCAGTGCCACCGCGGCCACCACGACGGCGGTGAGCGCGGCCACCTTC
Organism: Actinacidiphila sp. bgisy160; assembly: GCF_057707815.1. NCBI lineage: Bacteria > Bacillati > Actinomycetota > Actinomycetes > Kitasatosporales > Streptomycetaceae > Actinacidiphila > Actinacidiphila sp. bgisy160. The sequence goes on along the minus strand of NZ_JBYIQW010000012.1, from coordinate 106,492 downwards.
GGCACCGAGCGCCACCAGGGCCGTTCGTGGCCTCCGCCGTCCCCGCCGCCGTCTCCCCCGCCGCCTCCGCCGCCGTCCGGCGGTCCGCCAGGTGGCGGCGGCGAGCCCACGACGACCGTCGGCGTCCGGCGCCGCGGTCCGGACGAGTCCTTGCTGGGGGGCCGCGACTCGTCCGTGCCGTCCGGTCCGGACAGCGGGCCCGCGGGCGGGCCCTCGGGGCGGGCGAGCGAGGGCGGTAGAACGCTCACAGGGCTTTCCTCCACTCGTCCCGCACCGTCACCCCGGCCGGACGGCTCCGCCGGCCGCTTCGCAAGCCCCACCTGCTGACCATTGTGTGCGCCCCCCTCACAGTCCCCGCAAGCCGACGTGTGCCGGGGACGGCAGGCGTGCGCGGTCTCCGCGGCAGCCCCGGGAGGGGTGCGCGGCCGCCTCTTCCGGGGGACCATGGAATCCCGCCGGCAAGGGCGAGCGGGGACGGCGGACCGACCGGCCGGAACGGCAGGCGGAAGAGGCGCCCACCATGAGCGACACGGATCGGTACACGACCGGCCCGGAGCGGCTGGACGGGGTCGCGACGGGCCCGAGCGGGTTGCTGGACCTCCTGGGCGTGGCCGCGGTGCTCCTGGAGGGCGACGGCCGGGTGGACATGTGGAGCCCGCAGGCCGAGGAGCTGTTCGGCTACACCGCGGAGGAGGCGGTCGGCCAGTACGCCGCACGCCTGCTCGTCCACGACACCCACCGCAAGCTCGTCGTCCGGCTGTTCTCCGAGATCATGAGGACCGGCCAGAGCTGGGCGGGGTCCTTCCCGGTGCGCCGCAAGGACGGCACCCGGCTGCTGGTGGAGTTCCGCAACATGCGGCTGATGGACAGCCTCGGGGACTACTACATCCTCGGGCTCGCCACCGACCAGTCCACCCTGCGCGAGGTGGAGCAGGAGGTCGCACTGAGCACACGGCTGATCTCGCAGTCGCCGATCGGCATCGCGGTGCTGGACACCGCGCTGCGCTACCTCACCGTCAATCCCGCGCTCGCGCGGTCCCACGGCCTCTCGGTCCAGGACCACCTGGGGCGGCCGTTCCGCAGCGTCCTGCCCGGCGCGGAGTACCGGGCGGTGGAGACGGAGATGCGGCAGGTACTGACCTCCGGGAAGCCGATGGTCGACCGGTACATCGTCGCGCGTACCCCCTCCGCCCCGCGGAGCGAGCACGCCTGGGCGCTGTCCTTCTACCGGCTGGAGGATCACAGGGGCCACGTACTGGGCCTCGCCGAGGTCGTCGTCGACGTCACCGACCGGCACCGCGCGGCCGCGGAGGCCGACCGGGCCCGGCGCAGGCTGACGATGATCGCCGACGGCTCCGCCCGGATCGGCACCGCCCTGGAGGTGGAGCGCACGGTACGGGAGCTGGTCGAGGTGGTCGTGCCCGACCTGGCGGACCTGGCGGCGGTCGACATCCTCGACGGCGTCCTGGACCAGCGCGCCCCCGCCGCGTCCCTGGACCCGCCGGTGTTCCGCTCCCTCGCCGTCAGGGCCGCCTACCCGACGGACGCGGCCCGGGCCGCCCCCGCCCAGGGAGACGTGGTCACCTACCACGCCGAGCACCTCTCGGCGCTGTGCGTGCGCACGCTCCGCCCGCACCTGATCGCCCACGCCGGTCAGCACGACCTGGAGCGCATCACCCCCGATCCCGAGTCGGCACGGCTCCTCGCCGACGCCGGCGTGCACTCCTGCATGGCGATCCCGCTCATCGCCCGTGGCGAGGTCCTGGGTGTGCTGGGCATGAGCCGTGCCCGTACGCACGCGTCCTTCGACGAGGACGACCTCACCCTCGCGTGCGAGCTGGCCGCGCGTGCGGCCGTGTGCGTCGACAACGCCCGCTGGTACCAGCAGGTGCGCAACATCGCCGAGACCCTGCAGCGCAGCCTCCTCCCGGAGCCCCAGCCGTACCACCCCGGCCTGGAGGTCGCCGCCCGCTACCGGCCCGCGCAGGCCAGGAGCCAGGTCGGCGGCGACTGGTACGACGTCATCCCGCTCGACGACGACCGCACCGCACTCGTCGTCGGCGACGTCATGGGCAGCGGCATCGAAGCCGCCACCACCATGGGCCGGCTGCGCACCGCGACCTCGACGCTGGCCGAGCTCGACCTGGACCCCGCCAAGGTGCTGGGCCACCTCGACAAGATCACACACGGCCTCGACCCGTACATCGCGACCTGCGTGTACGCGCTGTACGACGCGCGCAGCTCCAAGTGCCATCTGGCGACCGCCGGCCACCTGCCGCCGGTCCTGGTGCGCGGCGACGGCTCCCCGGAGCTGCTCGACCTGCCCACGGGGACGCCGCTGGGCGTCGGCGGCGTCCCGTTCGAGAGCACCAGCGTGACGCTCGCGCCCGGCGACCGTCTGGTGCTGTACACCGACGGTCTCGTGGAGACCCGCGACGACCCGATCGACGAGCGCCTGGAACTGCTCCTGTCGCTGCTCGGCACGCCGGACGCCTCGGTGGAGGAGACCTGCGACCGGCTCCTGCGGGAGCTGCGGGGCGCCGACGACCACGACGACGTCGCCCTGCTGATCGCCCGCGCCGACCGCACCGCCGCCCGTGGGAACACCTGTGATCAGGTGCCGCCGGGCGGGTGGTGACCGCGCCCCCGGGTGGGCTCGGCACCGGCAGGGTGGAATGCATGGGGTTCGGCCCCGGCGCACGCCCGGGTCGTACTGCCGCACGGAAAGGCGTGAGGGAATGGGACACGGCGGAAACGTGATCGCTGAGCTGCTGGCCGACCACCGCGAGGTCGAGGAGATCTTCGATCGCATGCAGTCGATGTCGACCGGCGACCCGGCGCTGCGGGAGCTGGTGGACGAGGTGACCATCGAGCTGGTGCGGCACTCGGTGGCGGAGGAGCAGTACCTCTACCCGGCCGTCCGCGAGCACGTCGAGGGCGGTGACCGTATCGCGGACAAGGAGCTCGCGGACCACGCCAGGACCGAGGAACTGCTGAAGGAGCTGGAGCAGCTGCCACCGAACGACGGCCGGTTCCACCCCTTGCTGATGCGGCTGATGGACGAGGTGACCGCGCACGTCCAGGACGAGGAGGGCACGCTCTTCCCCGAGCTCAGCAGCGCCTGCTCGCCCGAGGCGCTCGACGACCTGGGCGACAAGGTGCGCCGCGCCAAGTCCCTCGCCCCTACCCGTCCCCACCCCGCCGCGCCGGACACCCCTCCCGCCAGCAAGATCCTCGCCCCGGGCGCGGGCCTCGTCGACCGTGCCCGCGACTTCGTGACCGGCCGCGGCCGGTCCTGAGCTCGGGGAGCGGCGGCGCAGGGTCCCTGTCCCCCCGGGACCCTGCGCCGGGTCCCCGCGGGACGGGACGTGATGCGGCTCATGTCGCGAAAGCGCCGTTTTGCGTACGCTGGGCGCGCCGCGCACCGGACGGGCGCGGCACCCACGCGCGCGGAGGACGGTTCGTTCGGCATGCACAGTGAGTTCTCGTCGGTCATCGCCGCCGCCACCCGGTGGCTGCTGTCCGCCTATCCGGCGACCGGTGGAGCGCTCAGCCGTGCCCTGGCCGAGGCGCAGGCCCGCCAGGCCGCCATGGTCGCCGCGGCCCTGCGCTACCCGACGGCCGTGGACGCCGCCCTGCTCGGGCTGCTCCCGCCCGGCGGCGCCGACCGGCTGGAGTGGGTCGCCGACGCCGGGGTCGCCGAAGAGGCCGGCGGGCACGCCGCAGACACCGGGGACGGCTGGCGGACCTGGGTGGACGAGGTCGTCGTGAGCTGGGCGGCCTGCCTGCTCTCCGACCCCGGTCTTGCCGCCTCCGCGGTGACGGCGCTAGCGGCCACCGAGCACGGCCCCTCCCTCGCGGGCGACGCCCTCCGGCTCACCGCCCCCCGCGCCCACGACCGCGCCGCGGCCACCCTCCTCCGGCACCCGGACCTGGTGGCCCCGATAGCGGGCCTGCACCGCGCGGAACTGGCGGCACTACTGGCTGCGGAGCCGCTCGACAGCTTCCCGGCGTAGCGACCGCTTTCGCGGCGCCTGACCCGTTCGCCAGCGCACCGGGAGCGGCAATCGCTGTATCCGGGCGCGGCACGGTGGTGAAGACCCGCGGGCGGCTCAGCCGCGCGCGAACTCCAGCAGGTCGGCGTTGAACCGTTCGGCGAACTCGGGCACCATCGCCAGCCCGTGCGGGGCGCCCTCGTACACCTTGTAGACCGCTCCCTTGACCAGCTTCGAACTCTTCGCGCCCGCGGCCACGATGGGCACGATCTGGTCGTCGTCACCGTGCACGATCAGCGTCGGGACGTCGATCTTCTTGAGGTCCTCGGTGGTGTCGGTCTCGGAGAACGCCTTGACGCAGTCGTAGGCACCCTTGATGCCCACCGACATGCTCCACAGCCAGAACTCGTCGCGGGTGCCCTGGCTGACGGTCGACCCGGCGCGGTTCGCGCCGTAGAACGGGCCACTGAGGTCCCGGTAGAACTGGGACCTGTCCTTGGCCACGCCCTCGCGGATCTCGTCGAAGACCTCGATCGGAAGGCCCTCGGGATTGGCCTCGGTCTTCAGCATCAGCGGGGGGATGGCGGCGAGCAGCACCGCCTTGGCGACCCGGCCCGTTCCGTGCCGCCCCATGTAGCGCGTGACCTCGCCACCGCCGGTCGAGTGCCCGACCAGGATGACGTCGCGCAGGTCGAGTTCCTCGATCACGGCGGCCAGGTCGTCGGCGTAGGTGTCGAGGTCGTTGCCCTCCCACGGCTGACCGGAACGCCCGCCGCCACGGCGGTCGTGGGCGACACCCCGGAAACCATTGTCCACCATCCACTTCATCTGCGGGTCCCAGGCGTCCGCGGTCAGCGGCCACCCGTGGGAGAAGACGACCGGCCGGCCCGTCCCCCAGTCCTTGAAGAAGATCCGGGTCCCGTCCTTCGCTGTTGCATACGGCATGATCCTGAGTCCTTCCGGGGGTCGGCCCATTGCTCAAACCGTAATCCGGAGGCGGTGTCCCGGCGCGTCGAGACGGGCCGGGAGAGGAGGGAGGGGCTCGGCCGCCCGGTGCGACGGAGGCGTCCAGCGGCGGGCCGGCTTCGCGGGCCACGGTGGTCAGGGTCTCGCCGGCCGGGGCCCGCTCGGCGCGGACGGCGCCGCGACCGCCGCCGGGCGGGACGCCCATCGCGCGCTGGAGGAGGCCACCGACCGCGCCGCCGGGCGGCCCTGGGAGGCGATGGGCCCCTAAGGCGTGTCGTCAAGTGCCCGCCGGCCCCGCGGCGCCTGGCACGGCACCTGGCTGCGTTGTCGAATCCTCCGAGTAGCCCACTACGAGGACGACTCTCCGCCTTGCGATGCACCGCACCAGACACCGCGGGGCCCGCCCTCCGGGCGGCCGGCGCTCATTCGACGACACGCTCTCTAGGCCGTGGAGCGCCTGGTCAGTCACGGTGTTGTCGGCGCCTGCGCGGGCCTGTGCGGGGCGTTGCCCTACCCGAACCCGATGGGGGTGTCCGAACCCCCGCGAGGGTCTCGGGCCGAGAGGAGCCCGGCGATGCAGGCGTCCCAGTCGATGCGGCTGCCCTCGGTGCCAAGCGGGACGAGTTCCGCAGTGGCGGCCAGGAACCGCGCGAGTGCACCCGTGGCGACCTGCAGGACGGCCGCGCCGCCGGGGCCGGCGAGGGTGATCAGGGTGTGGGCGTGGTCGCCGGGTTCGACGTGGACGTCGCCGTCCCCGGCCGAGGCCGCGAGCCCGGACAGCAGCAGCTCGCGGGAGAGCACCCAATCCGCCTCGCCGGTGCCGTCGCCGTGACTGAAGCGCATCCGCACGGCGTAGGGGTCGTCGGGACGGTACTGGCAGTCCGCCGACAGATCGAGGACCCGCCGGGTCCCGGTGATCAGCCGCAGGGACATTTGCTCCGTGAGTGCTCGCATGGACGCCCCCTCGTGGTCCCGGTTCGGCCGGGTTCGCAGGTCGTTGCCCTGCGCTTGCCCCGTGACGCGTGGTCCGGGCCGGGATGGCGGGGAAGATTTCGTGAAGGCTCGGCGCACCCGCCGCCGGGCGGCGTGAAGCCGAGGTGCCGGTGTGGCAGTGGTCCGCGACGGCGTTCTCCCAGTGCCTGGCCGCGGCCTCCGGCGGCGGTCCACATGGGGGCCGCGCCGCGGGCACGTCGTCGCCGGCGCCGTTGGACGCAGGCGTGCAGGCGGCGGCCGTCCCAGGTGAGGACGGGGTCGGCGGCGCTGCGCGCGTGGGTGTGGGACTCGTGGACGGTGGCGGGGGCGTCCGCGGTCCAGCCGAGGGCGGCGAGGTGGTCGGCGCGTCCAGCGCCCGTCCCCGAGCGGGCTCCTGAGCAGGGCAGGCGAGGAAAACGGCCGTTCGCCCGGGTACCGGGTCGCGAACGCCGGTCCGGAGCCATGCCGTCGACGGCCCGGGAAGTCCGCTGCGGCAGCGGTACCCCGGCGACGGCAGGCGTGCTCGGACGCGGCAGCCCCCGCATCGCGCAGTGGGCCTCAGGTGCCCGTGCGGCTCCCGGGCCGCTCGCACGGCCGCCCACCAGGCCGCGGCCCGGGCGGCGGCGCGGGCCTGCGGGTGGTCCGGTCAGACCTCCGCGGGTGCCTGCGCGTCCTTCAGACGCGCGGCGACCGTCGACAGGAACTCGTCGGACAGCTCGGGATCGGCGACCGCGCGCGAGATCAGCAAGGCGCCGACCAGGGCGCTGAGCGTGAGCATCGCGTCGGCCCGCGCCTCGTCGGGGTCCTCGCCCCGCGCGGTCTCGCCGATGAGCGCGAGGTAGTCGCCGACCTGCTTCTCGTACGCCTCCTTGAACGCCGCGTCGCCGCGACCGGCCGCGGCGCCGAGGGTCACCAATGCGCAGCCGGTACCGGGGGCGTCCCGGTGGCGGGCGCTGAGGTAGGCGTCGATCAGCCCCGAGCGGGGGGCCTCGGGGTCCTTGCGGGCGGCCTCGGCCATCTTGGCCTCGCCGTCGGCGAGGGCGAGCGCCGCCGCCTGACCCATCAGGTCGTCACGCGACGCGAAGTGCTTGTAGAACCCGCCGTGGGTGAGTCCGGCCTCGTTCATGAGGTCGGCGACGCCGGGGCGGGTCATGCCCTCCTCGCGGATCCGGCGGGCGGCGATCCGCAGGACCTTCTCGCGCGACTCGGCCTTCGCTGCCTGCGAGTGACCCATCGCCTGACCTCCCGGGTGTGCGTCGGGCCGCCCCGACCGAATGTGGATGACGGCCATCATACACCCTCCCCGGAGCCCCGCCCGGGGCTTTGACATGCGGGATGACACCCATCATCCTCGAGATGTGGATGACGGTAATCATCCACACACCGGCACGCGCCTCCACCGGAGCAGGCCCGCCGCCTCTCCCCCTCCCGCCCGCGAACCCTCCGCGAGGACCCATGACCACCGCAGCAACCCGCCCGGACGTCAAGCGGGGAACCCTCCCCGTGTTCGCCACGGCGACGGCGATCACGGTCGCCAACATCTACTTCACCCAGCCCCTCCTCGACCAGATCGCCCACGACTTCGGCATCTCCGCCTCCGCCGCCGGGCTCGTGGCCACGGCGGGGCAGATCGGCTACGCGCTGGGCATCGTGGCCGTCGTCCCGCTCGCGGACCGGGCACGGCTGCGCCGGCTGTCCAGGGTCCTGCTCGCGGTGACCGCCGTCGCGCTCCTGGCGGGCGCCGTTGCCCCGTCCGTCGCCCTGCTGGGCCTGGCGACCCTCGCGCTCTCGGCGAGCACCGTGCTGCCGCAGGTGATCATGCCGACGGTCGCGTCCATGGCCGCACCCGGCAGGGCCGGACGGGTCCTGGGGGCGGTCGGCACGGGGCTGACGATGGGCGCCCTGCTCTCCCGCACCGCCTCCGGACTCATCGCCCAGGCCGCGGGAACCTGGCGGGCGGGCTTCCTCGTCGCCGCGGCGGCCACGGCGGCACTGCTGCTGGTCCTTCCCCGGTACATGCCGGCCGGACGACCGGCGGGAGCCGCGACCTCGGGCGGCTACGGGCGATTGCTCGCCTCGCTCCCCCGGCTGCTGGTGGACCACGCCCCGTTGCGCCTGTCGGCCGCGCTGGGAGCGACGGCCTTCGCCTCCTTCTCCGCCTTCTGGTCCACGCTCGCCTTCCACCTCACCGCCCCGCCGATCGGGCTGGGCCCGGCCGTGGTCGGCCTCTTCGGCCTGTGCAGCGTGCCGGGCGCGCTGGCCGCCCGCTACTCGGGGCGGCTCACCGACCGGTGGGGGCCGCTGGCGGTCAACACCGTCGCGGTGGCCTCGGCCGTGGCCGCGTTCGTGCTCTTCGGGGTCGCGGGGCGGTCACTCGTCGCCCTCGCCGTGGGCTGCAACCTGCTCGGCTACGGGGTCACCAGCGGCCAGACAGCCAACCAGGCCCGCATCTTCACCGCGGGGCCGGGGATGCGGGGTCGGCTCAACACGGTGTACATGTTCGCGGTCTTCGGCGGTGGCGCCACCGGTTCGGCCGTCGCCGGAGTGCTCTTCTCATCCTTCGGCTGGCACGGCGTGGTGGCCAGCGGCCTGGGCTTCCTGCTCCTCGCGGCCCTGACGCTCGCCTGGCACGCCCCCCGGGCCCGCCGTGCGGGCACCCGGCGGGGCGACGGCAGCGGACCCACCCGGACGGACGCGGACACCGCCGCGACTCCCGCCGTACGCGGGTGACCGGAGCACGCGCGGAGCGCGGGCCGCACCGCCCGCGCTCCGCGACTCCATGAGGGAGCCGGCCGTCACCGGCCGTCGCCGCGGCGCTCCCAGGTCAGGACACCGGTGCGGAGCGCGCCCCAGAGCCGGACGGGGCCGGGCAGGCTCAGCCGGAGCATTCGGCCGTCCAGGTCGGCGATCCGCGTCTGGGCACCGCCCACCCAGTTGGGGAACAGGCTCAGTTCGACACGGTGCACGACCGTGTCCCCGGCCGGGACCTCGAAGGTGCCGGCGTAGGCGAGGTAGCCCGCGGCCGCCGCGGCCAGTTCCCCGGGCAGCCCTTCCTCGAGCCGCCCATGCCGGAAGTCCGGCCGCCCGGCCCGCATGATCTGGGCCGCCATGTGGCCGTCCCGGCCGTACGTGATCAGGCCCCGGGGCCGCGGCCCGAAGGGCTCGACGACCTCCCCGGTCCCGACGTCGGTGGCCTCGTAGGACACCAGCCGCCAGCCGCCGATCAGGGATTCGCGCAGTTCATCGGGAGACATCGCCGTACCTCGCTGTCGTGCGGGCACCCACTGGGCGCCGTCGATGGCCGCCGGCCCGCATCCCCCGCCCGCGCTGCGCTGCGCGCACCCACTCGGCGGCCCGGCGTCGTTCCTTGACTTTCAGGATGACGAGAGTAATCCTGAATGAGGATGATGCAAATAATCCACACTGGGAAAGGACGCATCATGACCGACACCTACGACCCCACGCGGACGGCGATCCTGCTGGTCGACCCCTACAACGACTTCCTGTCCGAGGGCGGCAAGGTCTGGCCCGCGCTGGAAGGCGTCGCCACCGAGGTCGGCCTGCTGGACAACCTCCGCGCCGTCGTCGGCGCGGGGCGCGCGGCGGGCCAGAAGGTCTTCTTCGTCCCTCACCGCCGCTGGCGGGAGGGCGACTACGAGGACTGGCAGCACCCCAACCCCACGCACCGCATCATCCAGGAGCGGCACACCTTCGCCCTCGGCACCTGGGGCGGCGAGTTCCACCCCGACTTCCGGCCCGCCGAGGGCGACGTGGTCGTCCAGGAGCACTGGTCCCAGAGCGGCTTCGCCAACACCGACCTGGACTTCCGGCTCAAGCAGCACGGGGTCACCCATGTGATCGTCATCGGGCTGCTCGCCAACACCTGCATCGAGTCCACCGGCCGCTACGCCATGGAACTCGGCTACCACGTGACGCTCGTCCGCGACGCCACCGCGGCCTACCGCCCCGAGATGATGCACGCCGCCCACGAGCTCAACGGCCCCACCTACGCCCACTCCATCACCACCACCGCCGACCTGCTGAAGACGCCGGAGAACGGAGACCACTGACATGCGACTGACCGGAGAGATGCTGATCGGCGCCTCGTCCGTCCCTGCGTCCGAGGGCACGATGAAGGCGCTCGACCCGGCGACCGGCGAACTGGTCGGACCGGAGTTCGCGCTCGGCGGGGCGGCCGAGGTCGACCGCGCCGCACGGCTGGCCGACGAGGCCTACGACACCTACAACCGCACCGGCCTCGTGGAGCGCTCCGCGTTCCTCGACTTGATCGCGGACCGGCTTGACGGGATCAAGGGCGAACTGGCCGAGCGGGCGGCCCTGGAGACGGGCCTCCCGGTCGCGCAGTTGGAAGCCGAGGCGGCCAAGTCCGCGGGGCAGTTCAGGCAGTTCGCCGAGGTCGTGCGGCAGGGCCGGTTCCGGCAGGCCGCCGTCGACACGGCCCAGCCGGGACGGCGGCCCAGGCCCCGTATGGACCACCGCCTGCAGAAGATCGCCATCGGACCGGTGGCCGTCTTCGGCGCCAGCAACTTCCCGATCTCCTACTCGGTCGCGGGCGGCGACACCGCCGCCGCGCTCGCGGCGGGCTGCCCGGTGATCCTCAAGGCCCACAACGCCCACCCCGGCGCCTCGGAACTGCAGGGGCGCGTCATCCAGGGCGCCGTCGCCGACTGCGGGCTGCACGAGGGCGTGTTCTCGATGCTCCGGGGGGCGGGCAACGCGATCGGCGAGGCCCTGGTGGAGCATCCACTGGTCAAGGCGGTCACCTTCACCGGTTCCGAGGCCGGCGGCATGGCCCTGTACCGGCGGGCGCAGCTGCGCCCCGATCCGATACCGGTCTTCGCCGAGATGACCAGCGTCAACCCGACCTTCGTCCTGCCGGCGGCGCTGGCGGCGCGCGGCGGCGAGATCGGCGACGGCTTCGCCGAGCGCATGCTCGTGAACGTCGGCCAGGCCTGTCTGAAGCCGGCCGTGCTGCTCGCCGTCGACGGCCCGGGGTACGCCGAGCTGCGCGAGGCGGCCGCGGCGCGGGTCGGTGCCATGGGCGCGCGGACGATGCTCACCCCCGGCATCCACGACGCCTACGGCCGCGGGGAACGGCGCCTGCGCGAGTCCGGGGCCGCGACCGTGGCGGCCGGGCCGGAGCCCAAGGGCGCCTACCAGGGCCGCGCGCAGCTCCTCGAGGTCGACGGCGACCGCTTCCTGGCCGAATCCGCGCTGGCCGAGGAGGTCTTCGGACCGGCCGCGCTGCTCGTCCGGCTGAGCAGCACGGAGCAGATGACGGAGGTGGCCCGCGGCTTCCGCGGCCAGCTGTCGGCGACGATGCACCTGGAGGAGGCGGACCACCCGCAGGCCGCGCGCCTGCTGCCGGTCCTGGAGCGCCGTACCGGCCGGATCGTGGTGAACGCCTTCGCCCACCCGCAGGAAGTCGGCCACGCCACGATCCACGGCGGCCCGTTCCCGGCCACGACCGACAGCCGCTTCACCTCGGTCGGCATGAGCGCGATCGACCGCTTCCTGCGGCCCGTCACCTACCAGGGCTTCCCCGACGCGCTGCTCCCCGAGGCGCTGGCCCCGGCCAACCCGCTGGGGCTGTGGCGGCTGGTCGACGGGCACCTCACCCGCGACTGACCCGCCGGGCGCGGCCCGGTCGCGGGAAGCGCGCGGGTTCCCCCCGGGTGCGGGCGGTCCACGGGTGGTCCTCGCCGAGATGGCGCACCCGGTCCTGGAGGACCTGGCGCAGCAGCCGGGCGGCGCGCGAGGCGGCGCGCGCCTCCCCCACGCACGTCGCGTACCACTGCGGGGGCAGCTGCCCGGGGGCCGCGCCTGCCTTGTCCAAGGCGGCCATGGCGTGGTGCAGGTCGCCGCGCTGGTAGGCGGTCGCGCCGATGTCCAGGGCGCCGCTTACGGCCGCCCGAACAGCGGGGTCAGCGCGGTCCGGGCCAGACCCGCGAACATCCTGACCAGGTAACCCGCCGCGCCCGTGACGTGTCCGCTTCCGGCACCCGTCGCGTACTCCCCCGTTCCCCCGGTCCGCCCTGCGTGGTGTGTTCCCGATGGCGCCAACGGCTACCCGCCGGGGGCGTGGTAGCGGGCGGAGGCCAGTGAGAAGTCGAGGAAGCCGCGGGCCCAGGCGTGGATGCCGTCCGCGTACTGGCTGACCGCCGCCAGTTGCGCCGGGGTGAGGTCGGTCGCGAGGGCGGTGGCGTACAGGTCGCGCGTCGCGGTGCGCAGGGCGGCGACTCGGCGGGCGTGCCACAGCCGTGTCTCGTCGATCGCTTCCTCCAGCGTCAGGCCGTGGTGGTGGCGCAGGACGAGGACCAGGTTGGTGGTCTCCCCCGAGAGCAGCTCCTTCTCCACCGAGAACAGGTCATTGGTCCAGCCGATGACGTCGGCGGCGGCCTCGCGCAGGGCGCGGCAGGCCGGTGAGAACCAGATCGCCGCGGGCAGCTCCGACTCCTGGGCGTACTCGATGAGGTCGAAGCACCAGCCGGTCGCACCGGAGACCCGCCGCCAGGAGACGTACGCCTCCGGGGTGGGCACCTCGTGGTCGGCGCGGATCCGGATCATGTCCTGGTTGGTGCGGATCCACGCGATCAGGTGGCGGCGGAAGCGGTCGCCCCAGGCGGCCCCCATGGCCCCGGTCACCCGCGGCATGATGTCGCCGAGCACGCGGACGGCCGGTGGCGCCGAGGCGGGAACCGCGCGCCCGCAGCCGCCGACGGCACCGGCCATGGCCTCCAGTTCCACGCCGGTACTCGGGGAGGGACCGGCGTCGCTGCCGTCGTCGACGGCGAACATCCACAGCGTGAGCCGGGCCAGTTCCGTCAGGCGGGCCGGCGCCGCCCAGGGCCACACGTGTGCCGCCATGGCCACCTGCCGCTCCCGGCCGGCCTGTCCCGAGGTCAGCGGGGACAACAGCCCGGCCCGCCGGGCCCAGGCCATGACATGCGGCTCCACCTCCCCCAGGCCGGGGTTGAGCCGCGACGGGCCCGGTACGAGGACGGGCCCCGCGGCCCGCCCCCGCGTGACCCCGCTGTGCGCGGCCCGTCCCCCCGGACCGTCGATACGGACGAACGCGGACGTCTTCCCCACCGAGATCCCCCCTTCCCGAGCCGTCGGCGGCCCGGCAAGGACTACGACTTCCAGCCATCCCCGTCCGGGTTCCTACCCAGCCTTCGACGACCGAACGCCAGGAACGCACGGTCGGTTGGCGTCAGGACGCCAACGCGGGCGGCAGGGCGCCGCGGGAACCCGGTCGGCCCACGACGCGTCATGATCCGTTGGGCACCGACCGCCCGCGCAGACCGCCCGTACCGAGCGCCCGCACCGTTCGCGTTCAGTTTCACGTTCTTCGAGGAGACAAGTGCACAGACACCGCCGCCCGTTCACCGCCGCCGTGGCCGTGGCCGCCGCGTGCCTGGCCGCCCTGCTGGGTGCCTGCGCGGGCCCGGATTCCGGGGCCGTGGCCGGATCCGGACCGTCGGCGGCCGCTACCGCCGGCGCTCCGGCCGCGAAAGCGGACCCACGCGTCATCGGGCTGCTGGACGACCACCGGCACGTGGCGCGCAGGACGGCCACCGGGCGGCGCCCGCACATGGTGCAGCGGTGCACCGACCGCACCCGGCGGGTGAAGCACAGCTCCTCGAGCGGTTCCGGAAAGCGCAGGTCGACCCGGACCTGGTACACCACCGAGCACTACAAGGACTGCCGGAAGGTCCGGCAGGGCACCGAGTCCTACACCCGCGTGGTCTCGGCGGAACGCTGGTGCGTCGAACTGGACGACGTCGGCGGCGACCGCACCCGGGACGACGTCTGGTTCACGGTGGACTCCGCCACGTACGACACGGCCGTCGACACCAAGGAGGGCACCCCCACGTCCTTCACCCCCCTGGCGACCGGCTGCTGACGACCCGCGGCGGGCGGCCCGGGCTTTCGATTCCCATGGCGTAATCCGGATGCGCGCCGCGCGGCACGTCTGCCATCCTCGCGCCCATGTCCACTTTCCAAGATCTCCTCGCCGAGGGAGAGGCCGTCCCGACCGAGGGCTGGGACTTCTCCTGGTTCACCGGTCGCGCCACCGAGCAGCGCCCGTCCTGGGGCTACGCCAGGCTCCTCGCGGAGCGGGCCGCGCGGTCCGAGGCCGTCCTCGACATCCAGACCGGCGGCGGGGAGGTCCTGGCGACCGTGCCCACCGCCCCGCCGGTGGTCGCGGCGACGGAGTCCTGGGCGCCCAACCTGGAGATCGCCCGCCGCAACCTGGCCCCCCTGGGCGCCACCGTCGTCGAGGCGGAGGACACGGCCGACCTCCCTTTCCCCGACGGCCACTTCGACCTGGTCGTCAGCCGGCATCCGGTGGTGACCCGCTGGGACGAGGTGCGACGGGTGCTGCGTCCCGGCGGCGCCTACCTGTCCCAGCAGGTCGGCGCGGGCTCGGTGCGGGAACTGACGGACTACCTGATGGGGCCGCAGCCGGTCGCCGCGCACGTGCCGCCGGACCCCTTCACGACCACGGCCGGCTCCAGCGCGATCGAGGCCACCGCCCGCGCGGAGGCGGCGGGCCTGCAGGTCGTGGACCTGCGGCAGGAGGCGCTGCGCATGGAATTCCACGACATCGCCTCGGTGGTCCACTTCCTCCGCAAGGTCATCTGGATCGTGCCCGGCTTCACGGTGGACGCCTACCGTGAGCGGCTCGCGGAGTTGCACGACTTCATGGAGCGGCACGGGTCCTTCGTCGCGTACTCGCAGCGTTATCTGATCGAAGCCCGCAGGGGCTGACATCCGGAAGAAGTACACCCGTGGTGCATGTGCCGAGGACCGGGCCGTTCGCGGCGTCCGACGTCGGTGCCGCGACCGGCCCCCTCGCCGCCCGCCACCGGTCCCGACGCCGCTGACGCGACGGCAGATGACGCAGAACCCGAACTTGTCGGCGTAGAGCCGTCCCAGCGCCTCGACGGCGGCCTTGCTGACCCGGTACGGGCCGTCGGGGGCACCGGTTCCCAACTCCCTCTCACGCGCACGCCCGTTCACTGGCACTCCGAGGCATTCCACGGGCCGAGGCGTCGTTACCTGACGCCACGTCACCCACTTCCCGCTGGCAGGCCGTTCCCGCACGGTTCGGCAAGGTCGGCACGCCGGGGGCGGATTGGCGCCGGTACACGGGTGACCGTTTATGCTCTGGTCCGTCATTGGGATTGTTGTGAACTCAACCACGTTTGGCCGTCGAGGGGACAGCGCGCCATGAACCGTCCGGGGATGTCGATCAATCAAGTGCGGATAGCCGTGGCTTTGCTCAGCCTCGCGCTCTTCGCACAGACGGCGTTCTGGCTGCTCTACGACATCGTTGTCCGCGGTCTGCCCGGTGCCTGGTCGCTGTGGACCACCGGGTGGGTGCCGGGCCTGTCGGCGACCTCCTCGCTCGACCTCGGCCTGGCGGCGCTTCAGCTATGCGCCGGCCTGGCGGCGCTGTTCCGCACGCGCGGCGCGGGCGGCCTGCTGGTGACCTCGTGCACCGTGACCCTCGGCTTCCGGCTCCCCGCGGTCTGGTACCTGCTGCTCGACTCGCCGTCCGACCCGTGGTTCGGCAACCTGAAGGGCGCCTCGCTGAACGCGGTGGGCGGCACCGCCGTCCTCGCGGCGGTGCTCTCCCTCGTCCTGGGCGGACTCCTCCTCCTCGCCCGGCACATGGAGTACGAGGCCGCCGCCGCGGACACGATGACGGGCGGCATCCGCCCGGTGAAGGTGACGGCCACCGCCTCAGGGGTGCTGCTCGCGGTGCTCAACGTCTTCTACATCGGCCGCAACGCGGTGACGGCCGTTCAGGTCGGGCCGGCCGTGCTCACCGACCTGATCGTCGGCAAGGGGAGCGGGCGGTCGATCCTCGCGGTGCCGTCGCCGTACCAGTGGGTGTGCCTGACCGTACTGTGCGGGGCCGGCATGCTGCTCGCGGCCCGGCGGCGGCCCACAGCCCCGGGCTTCTCCGTGGGTCTTTCGCTCTTCATGATGCCGTCGGCCTTCACCGAACTGTGGGGCTACGCGGTCGGCACGATGCCCGTGACCGCCGTGGACGCCTCGCAGAGCCTGCTGGAGTTCGTCGGCTCGGCGGCGGTGGTCGCCCTCATCGTCGGCGACGTCCGCCGCGACCGCCGTCCGGACGACGCCGACCTCGACGTGCTGGCGCCCGCCGTGCCGACGGGGATCGCGCCGGCCGCTGCGCCCGACCGGGACGACGCCGCCGACCAGGCCGGCGAGGCCACCGAGGCCGCGGAAGTCACCGTCCCCGCCCGGCGCGAGACCGACGCGGACCGCCCGGCGCCCGAAGGCGCCGACGTCTGACGCGGGGCGCCCCTGCCGGACCGGCACCGCGGCGAGGAACCTTCGCGCGGGGCCGGTACCGGTACCGGGAGTCACGGCATGCCCACCACCGTGCGGCCGACCGTTCCCGTGGACGTGCCCGTCATCCGCGACAAGCACGGGCACGTGCGCAAGTCGGCGGGGTTCCTCGACGACACCGCCGCCGACCGCTTCGCGTGGCGGCTGTTCCTTGTCGCGGGCGACCCGCCGACCCGTCCACCCACTTCGCGGGCTTCCCGAAGGACGACGTGAGCCCGATCTCGTGCCAGGACAACGTGGCCTTCGACCCGCACGGCAACCCGTGGATCTCCACGGACGGCGCGCCGGGCACCCTGGGCGCCCACGACGCCCTGTTCGGCGTCCCGGTCAAGGGTGCCGAGCGTGGTCAGGTGCGGCGGTTCCCGAGCGTGCCCGAGGGCGCCGAGACCTGCGGCCCGATCGTCCAGGACCAGCGGGTCCTGGACGCCGTGCAGCACCCCGGGCGGACCGACGGCTCCACGTACGAGAGCCCGTCCTCGCACCGGCCGGGGGGCGGCAGGCGGATCCCCCGTCCCTCCCTCGTCGTGGTGGTGTGGAGCAAGGGCGGCCGCGTCGTTCCGTGGGTCAGTGCACGGTGACGGGCAGCTCGTACAGGTCGTTCTGGGTGACCACGGGCTTGTTCCGCAGCTCAGTCGCCGGCACCGCCAGGTCGAGCTTCGGGAAGCGCTCGAAGAGGGCGGGCAGCGCCACCGAGGCCTCCAGCCGGGACAGCGCGGCGCCCGGGCACACGTGCGGGCCGTGGCCGAAGGCGATGTGCCGGATGGGGTGGTCGCGGGTGATGTCGAAGACGCCGGCGCTCGGGCCGTGCTGATTCTCGTCGCCGCCGATCGCCGCGTAGGAGACGATCAGCGCCTCGCCCTTGGCGATGACCTTGTCGCCGACGGGGACGTCCTCGGTGGCGAAGCGGATCAGCACGTGCGAGGTGGGCGTGGAGTGGCGCAGGGTCTCCTCCACCACCGACTCCCAGCTCGCCTTGCCCTCCCGCACCAGCGCGAGCTGGTCGGGGTGGGTGAGCAGGTTGACGACCGCGTTCACGATGAGGGAGATCGTGGTCTCGTGCCCCGCGGCGATCATCAGCTGCAGGGTGCTCTGGATCTCCTCGTCGGTGAGGTGGTCACCGTCCTCGGAGGCCGCGATCAGGGCGCTGGTGAGATCGTCGCCGGGCTCGGCGCGCCGGTCGGCGACGGTCTTGGCCATGAGCTCCGCGAGCTCGCCGAGGGTGGCGATGACCTCCTCGGGCGGGGTCTGGGTGGAGAAGAACTTCTCGAACAGCACCTTCAGCCGAGGCAGGTGTGCCTCGTCGATGCCCATCAGCTCCTGCACGACGTACATGGGCAGCGGGTAGGCGAAGGTGGCCTTGAGGTCCAGCGCCCCGCCCTCGCGTGCCGCCTCCTCGACGCCGTCCAGCAGACCGGCCGTCAACTGCTCGATCCGGGCCCGCATCTGCTCCACGCGGCGCGGGGTGAGCGCCTGGGCGACCAGGGAACGCAGTCGGCGGTGGTCGGCGCCGTCCACGGTCAGCATGGAGCGGCCCGGGTTGGCCAGGCCGATCAGGGCCCAGTCGGCGGGTATCTCACCGCGGTTGAAGGCGTCCCAGTGGGCGATGTCCTTCACCAGCCGCGGGTCGGTCAGCAGCGCGCGGGCCTCGGCGTGGTGCGTCACCGCCCACACCGGCACGCCGCCGGGCAGGACGACCGCGGCCAGCGGGCCTGCCTCGCGCAGCGCGGTGCTCTCGGCGACCAGGTCGCCCACCAGCGGGTCCAGCACGATCGGGGAGGCCGCCTCGTGGCCGGTGACCGGACACTTCATCAGAGTTCTCCTAGCACGGGGGTGGGTGTGAAACGCACGGGGAGCTTGGTCATGCCCCGCAGCCACGGGGACGGACGGCGCACCAGCCCGGCGGGGTCGACCGCCAGTTCGAGGTCGGGCAGCCGGTCCAGCAGCACCTCGATGCCGGTGCGGGCGATGGCCTCGGCGATCTCCTGCGCCGGGAACGGGCAGCGGTGCTCGCCGTGGCCGAAGGAGAACCAGGCGTTGTTGCCGTTGGTGGACGCCCCGGCCTCCAGATGCACCTGGGGGTCGGCGTTGGCCGCGGCGAAGCCGAGGATGAGCAGGTCGCCCGAGGCGATCTGGCGGCCGCCGAGCCGGGTGTCGCGGCTGGCCCACCGGCCGGCGATGTTCTGGGTGGGGGTGTCCTCCCACAGGACCTCGTTCATGGCCTGACCGACGCTGTTCCGGCCGCCGGTGAACGAGGCGGCGAAGCGGTCGTCGGTGAGCATCAGCCGCAGCGAGTTGCCGATCCAGTCCGCGGTGGGCTGGTGGCCGGCCACGGTCATCACCATCAGGTCCTGCACGATCTCCTCGTCGGAGAAGTCGTACCGGTCGGCGAGCATGCGCGAGACCACGTCCGCGCCCGGCTGTTCCTTCTTCGCCTCGAGCAGCTCGGTCATCGCGGAGTAGACGTGCGTCTGGCCGGCGATGGCGTCCGGGCCCCCGTCGACCAGGTCCTTGACCGCCTTCACCAGGAGCGGGCCCTGCTCCTCGGGGAAGCCGTACAGCCGGGCCAGCACGCGGACCGGGAGCAGCATCGCGAACTCTTCGAGGAGGTCGGCCCTGCCGCTGCCGCAGAAGGTGTCGACCAGTTCGTCGGAGTAGCGCTCGGCGTACCGGCGCAGTTCGACCGCGTCGGTGTCCTCCATGGCGTTGCCCATCATCGCGGCGCGCTGCCGGTGCCGCTCGCCCACGGTGTAGAGGATCGACGGCTGTTTGCGCCCGATCATGGGCAGCAGCGGCCAGTCGTCGGGGATGCGGTCCCACTGGTTCCACAGGTCCGAGTCGCGGCTGAAAAGCACCGGGTCGCCGGTGACGTGCAGCAGTTCCCGGTAGCCCAGGACGAGCCAGGCCGGGATGTCGCCGTCGAGTGTCACGGGAGCCAGGGCGCCGTGGTCGCGGCGCAACTCCCGGTACAGAGCGGCGGGTTCGACGTGGAAACGCGGACCGCTGAACGGCACCGCCCCGGCGAAGGGGCAACTGCCGGCGGCCCCGGGGGGCGGCTGACTGGTCACGGGGCGGTCCTCTCCCGGGCCCGCGGGCGGGCGGCGGACAGGGTCTGCAGGTGCTGGACGAGGGTGATCAGGACGTCCTTGGACGACTGCCGGGACCGCGCGTCGCAGTCCACCAGCGGCACCCCGTCCGCCAGCGACAGCGCGTCGCGGACCTGTTCCTCGGTGTGCTTCGGCCCTCCGAAGTCGTTGCGGGCCACCACGAACGGGGTGCCGTGGTGCTCCAGCCGGTCGATGGCGTACCAGGAGTCGTCCAGGCGGCGGGTGTCGACCAGCACCACCGCTCCGAGCGTGCCGGAGAACAGCCGGTCCCACAGGAACCAGAACCGCTCCTGCCCGGGCGCGCCGAACAGGTAGAGCACGGTGCGCGCGTTGATGCTGATCCGGCCGAAGTCGAAGGCCACGGTGGTCGAGGTCTTCGTCGCCACACCGGCGAGGTCGTCGACCCCGGCACCGGCCTGCGTCATGGTCTCCTCGGTGTTCAGCGGACGGATCTCGCTGACCGAGCGGACCATGGTCGTCTTCCCGACGCCGAAACCACCGGTGATGACGATCTTCAGCCCGTTGTCGGCGCTCGCGTCGAGCGGCGCCCGCGGCCCCGGCGGGCCGGGAAGGAGGCCGGGGTCAGAGGTTGCGTAGTCCAACGAGCACCTGCTCCAGGATCTCGGGGTCCGGAAGTTGAGCCGCCGTCCGGGCGGTACGGGGGTGCCGGACGCTGATCCGGCCGGTGTCCAGCAGGTCGCACAGGAGCACCTGGGTGATGCCGACCGGCAGCCCCAGGTCGGCGGCGAGCTCCACGACTGCGGTGGGCCGACGGCAGATCCGCAGGATCGCCGCGTGCTCGGACTGCATCCCCGGTGCCGGCTCGCACTCGGCGACCACCAGGGTCACCAGGTCGAACGCGTCGGACTCGGGCCGGCTGCGGCCCGACGTGAGGGTGTACAGCCGGTCCGGATCCTCCTCCCGGCCCGGGCGGGGTGTCATGCGCTGTCGCCGTCCTCACCGGTCAGCTCGCGCGGGGGCGCGCTCAGGTGCTCGCCGAGCTGTTCGACCAGCTCGTTCATGTTGTGGCCGATCAGACCGACCTCGGCGTCTTCGGAGGCGACGACCGCGAGGTGGGCGCCGTCACCTGCCTCGACGATGAACAGGATCCCGCCGTAGAACTCGGCCATGGCCTGCCGCACGCCGCCGCTGCCGTCGCCGAACTCCATGGACGCGCCCTGGGACAGGCTCTGGATGCCGGCGGAGATCGCGGCGAGCTGGTCCGCCTGGTCCACCGAAAGCTCCGGGGTGCGGCACAGCTTGAGCCCGTCCCGGGACAGGACCAGGGCGTGGCGGGCGCCCGGGGTACGCTCCAGCAAGTTCTCCAGCAGCCAGTTGAGCCGCTCGTCCGTACTGGTGTGGCCGGTGGCCGGTGCGGTCATCGCGCGTCGCTTTCTGGGGATGGGTCCGTCGCGTTCTGCTCGTCGCGGTCCGCGCGGGGCGCGGACGCGGAGGACTCGTGGTCAGGGGTGGGGGCAGGTGCGGGTTCGGCGGGCGTGGTGCCCTGCACCGCGCTGCGGAAGGTGCTGAAGCGCGCGGCGCGCTCGGCCGCCGTTCCGTGGCCGGCGGAGCCGGTACCCGCACGTGCGGCGCGCCGGTCGTGGCCGGCGGAGTGCAGCGTCTGGCCGCGTCGGCGCTTGGGCAGGCCGCTCTCGCCCAGTTCCGGTGCCGTGAGCGGGAGTTCCTCGTCCCGGCCGGACGTCTCGGCGGCGGCGGGGGCGGACGGCTCGGCGGCGGCCGGGGCCTGCGGGGGCAGGACGGGCTCGGCGGCGGGACCGGCGTCCAGGCCGGGGCGCGGGACGGTGAGCAGTTCCTGCGGGATCATCATCACCGCGCCGGTGCCGCCTCGGGCCGAGGGCCGGAAGGACACCGTCAGGCCGTGCTTGCGGGCCAGCCGCCCGACGACCGTCAGGCCGAGCCTGGTCCCGGACAGACCGGTCAGGTCCCCGGACCCGGCGGCGACGGCGCTCTGCGCCCTGCGCAGCGCCACCTCGCCCATGACCAGGCCGCTGTCCTCGACCGTGATGACCGTGCCCGCGGGCACCTCCTCCACGTACACGTGGACCTCGGCCGTGGGCGGGGAGAAGTTGGCGGCGTTGTCCATGAGTTCGGCCAGCGCGTGCATCACTCCCTCGGCGGCGTGGCCGACGACGGCGACCTCGCTGGTGGAGTGGAGCCGCACCCGCTGGTAGCCGGCGATGCGCCCCATCGCGCCGCGCAGGATCGACTCCATCCGGATCGGCTTGGCCCACCGGCGGCCGGAACGGGCCCCGGTCAGCACGGCGATGCTGTCGGCGAGGCGGCCGGCCTGGGCGGTGCGGTGGTCCAGGTGCAGCAGGTCGTGCAGAACGGCCGGGTCGGAGTGGCGGTGCTCCATCTGCCGCAGGTCGGCGAGCATGCCGGTGGCCAGCGCCTGCATGCGCCCGGCGGCGTTGGCGCCGACGGCCATCGCCGCGGCGCGGCGCGACTCGCTCGTGCCCACCCGGTCGGCGACCAGGGCCAGCATGCGGCGCTGCGGGCCGGTCAGCGGCTCCCGCACCCCGGCGAGCACCCGGTCCACCGTCTCCCCGGCGGTGATCCGCCGGACGGCGGCGGGGAGCAACTCGTCGGCGAATCGTTCCGCCTCCGCCCGCAGGGCGTCGAGCTGAGCGGCCAGCCGCCGGGCCCTCCAGCGTTCCTGCGCCGCCAGGGCCACGGCGCAGGCCAGCGCCAGGATCCCGGCGGCCGCGCCGATCACGGCGGGGGCGCGCAGCGACCCGGGGGCGGCGACCACCAGCCACCCTGCCACCGGCACGGTGACCACCAGGGGAACCGCCATGGCCCGCGCCAGGTACGCGAACGGAGCACGCTGCTCACGCCGCCGTGCCGGGATGCGCAAGCGCCCGGTCCGCGGGCGCGGGAGCGCGGTCTGCGCTGTCATCGATCTGGACCTCGGGGCCGTACGGACGGATGGGACAGGCTCAGGGGAATCCGGCAAAAACGGGCACCGCCACGGGCACGAATCGTGCACGGGCTCCGTGTTCGCGGGGAACTCGCGGTCACTATATGCGAGTTGCCGACAGCGTTGATCAACGAGCCCGATGACATTTGTTGGCTCGTGAGGATATGCGAGGTGGCCGCGACACCCGGCCGCCCGAGCGCGGGGGAACCGTCGCCTCCGCTCCGCCAAGGCGCGGCCGGCGCCGCGGCGCCGGCCGGCACGTCTTCGCGGTGCCACTGACCACGTCTTTTGCCGTGCCGTCCGGGCCCGGGGCGCGGCGGCCGGGGAGGGCGCGCGGGGCGTCCCGCGCCGTGGGGGGCGGGTCCGGTCCGGCGGGCGGCCCCGAACATCGGCGGCGTGTCCACTCTGCGACATGTCCCAACCGCGCCACGGCGCCCGGCACGTCAGCCCCGGGCGGACGCTCCTCGGGCACCGGCGACGCCGCTCCGCGCGGCCTCCGCGCCCGCCTCCGCCTCCCCCTCGTCCGCGTTCACGCGGACCAACCTCGCGGCCACACCGACGACCAGCGCCAGCACGAGCGCGGCGGCGCCGATCAGGAACAGCACGCGGTGGTCCTGGCCGGTCCGGGCGAAGACATAGGAGTAGAGGTAGGCGGAGAGGGCGAGTGACAGCGCTCCGGCGACGGTCGCCCCGCCCCAGGCAGCCGACTGCGCCTCGGGGCGCCGCGGTACGAGTTCGTGGACGCGCCCGAGGACGACGGGCACGACACCGGGCGGGAAGGAGCCGATGACGACGCTCAGCACCGCGATCTCGGGCAGGCCGTGCGCCGCGGCGAGCGCGGCGAGCGCCCCCGCCTGCACCAGGGTGATCAGCAGCAGGGTCCTGGCGAAGCCGAGGCGGTCGCCGAGCAGCCCGTAGAGCGTGGGGCCGACGAGGGCGCCGAGTCCGTAGAGGATCCAGACCATGGAGCCGCCCCCGGCATGGAGCGACCTCCATGCAGGACCTGGCGATTGCCACCGGCGTGCAGCGCGGCTCGCTCTACAACGCGTACCGCGACAAGGAGACGCTGTTCCTGCGCGTCTTCGAGGACTACGCGGACGCCTTCGTCGCCGAGGCGGCCGCCACGCTGGACCCGCCCGACGTCCGGCGGGCGCTGGAGGACTTCTTCGACTTCACCATCGTCTCCATGACCCGCGGCACCCCCACCCGCGGCTGCCTGTCGACCAAGACCACCACCGACACCCAGGCGGACGCCGAGCCCATCCGGGCCGCGGTCCGAGGCATGCTGGACCAGCTCGAGGGCGTCATCGCCGAACGGCTCTCCCGCGAGGACGCGGCCGGCCTGCTCACCGTCCCGCCCACCGAGGCCGCGCGGGTCCTGGTCACCATGACTCGCGGCACCGTCGTCATCGAGCGCGTCTACCAGGACGCGGACCGGCTCCGGGCCACCGCGAGGTCCCTGATCGCGATGGTGCTCGGCGCGCACCGGCAGACCGCCGCCTGATCAAAGGGCCCAGTAGGGTGCCCGGATGACCGCCACAGAGGGGAACGAGACCGGCTGGACGGCCACCCGCGCCTGGGTGCACCGCCAGCTCCGCGACGGGGAGCGCATGGAGTCGGCGGAGCGCCTGGCCGGCGGCTGGACCTCGCGGATGCGCCGCCTGCGGGTCACGGGCCCGGAAGGCGGACGCCAGTTGGTGCTGCGCTCCTTCGTGCGGCCCTTCTACCGGCGGCACGCGGAAGGCCTGCTCAGCCGTGAGGCGCGGATCCTGACGCTGCTCGGCCCGACCGCCGTCCCCGCCGCCGAACTCCACGCCGTCGACGCGACGGCGGAGCACTGCGACCACCCCTCACTGCTCATGTCCCTCCTCCCGGGCGGCGTACGCCTGGACGACGCGGAGGCCGGGGCGCGGGCCTGGCTCCTGGCCCGCCAACTCGTCCGTATCCACGGGCTGGACGTCGGAGAGCAGGACCGGCCCCGCGCGTACCAGGCCTGGACGGCGCCCGAGCGTGTGCGCCCGCCCGAGGCCACCGGCCGGCCGGACCTGTGGGCCCGCGCGGTGGACGTCATACGCCGTGACCCGCCCGACCACGAAGGCCGGTTCCTGCACCGCGACTTCCACCCCGGCAACGTGCTGTTCACCGGGCACGGCGGCCACCTGCGCATCACCGGCGTCGTGGACTGGGTCGAGACCTCCTGGGGACCGGCCGACCTCGACGTGGCCCACTGCGCCACGGCACTGGCGCTGCTGCACGGACCCGGGGCCGGGATGCGCTTCGCCGACCTCTACACCGCGGCGGGCGGCCACCTGTCCGATTCCCCCGGCGCGCATCTCTACTGGCGGCTCCTGGACGCCCTCGCCTTCGCACCGGACGCCGAGAAGGTAGCCGTCCCCTGGCGCGAACTCGGCCGCACCGACCTCACCCCGGCGACGCTCGCGACCCGCCTGGAGACCTACGTCGCGGCGCTGCTCGCCCGCTACGGCGAGGCCTGACCGAACCGACCGGCGTTCGGCGCCGGATGCCGTTCCCCTCTGCGCAACTGCGTACGCGTGGACAGGTCCTCCGGTTCCACGCCCAGTCGATTCGGGACCACCGGGGACGGGACGGCGAAGCGGGAACTCCTGATCGTTCAGGTTACGGGCGCGTGCCGCGCCTGTCGTAGCGACAGCACGAAGGAGCAGGCATGACCACTGGGGAGGACGGCCGGACGGATGTCCGCGGCACCGGCGAGGGCGCCCCGGAACCGCCCGCCCGCCGCAAGCGGCCCCGGAAGGCCGCTGGACGGCGTACCTGGTGGCAGGAACTGCCGATTCTCGTCGTCGTGGCGCTGGTGATGGCCCTGGGGATCAAGACCTTCCTCGTCCAGGCCTTCTCGATCCCCTCGGGTTCGATGCAGAACACCCTGCAGGTGGGCGACCGGGTCCTGGTCGACAAGCTCACGCCGTGGTTCGGGGCGACACCGCGGCGCGGCGAGGTGGTCGTCTTCCGTGACCCCGGCGGCTGGCTGGACGACCAGCCCCGGCTGAGCGGCGGGAACGTGATCACGAAGGCGTTCGCGTTCGTCGGGCTGGCGCCCTCCTCCGACGAGCGTGACCTCATCAAGCGCGTCATCGCGGTCGGCGGCGACACGGTGGAGTGCGAGCGCGGCGAGCCGGTCACGGTGAACGGGAAGCCGCTGGACGAGCCCTACATCTACCCTGGCGCCACGCCGTGTGACGACATCCCGGTCGGGACGGTCACCGTCCCCGAGGACCACCTGTGGGTGATGGGCGACCATCGCGACGCCTCCTGGGACTCGCGCGCCCACGTCAACGAACCGGGCGGCGGGTTCGTGCCCTTGGACGACGTGGTCGGCCGCGCCTTCGTCGTCGCCTGGCCGGTGCCCCGGTGGTCCACGCTGCCGGTGCCCGCGACCTTCGACCGGTCGTGACCCGCGGCGGCCCGGCCCCGCACGGCAAGGGCCGCCTTGTTCGACCCCTCGCGGCGCGTCACCGACGGTGGGGAGGTGCCGCGATGCGGGACCGCTTCCCGCCAGGCGAGGACGAGAGAAGGCGATACGGCCATGAGCGCTGATCGCGCCGGCAACGGGACGGCGACCGGTTCCCTCCAGGTGGTCCGGAAGTCGGCACAGATCCTGGACCGCTTCCCCGCGACCACCCCCGCCTCCAGGCGTCCGCGACGCAGAGGCCCGGATGTGGCGGCGCAAGACGGCCAGGCCCCTGGCGTCCCCGCGTCGACCGGGTTGCCTTGACGATGCCCCTTGCGGGTCGCACAGTGGATACCGCATTGCGGCAATGGCTTCCACGATGCGGCAAAGTGAGGACGGTGGAGCCATGATCCAGACGAGTCCGCGCACCGCCGGGCGGCCGGACGCAGCCGGTGCGGGCTCCGCTCACGCGCCCTTGGCACCCGGCGGTGACGCATGCCCCGTCATGTACCGGCGGCTGCCGGTGTTACGCCCGCCCCGCACGGCCCCTCGACGGCGGCCGTGTCCCGGGACCCCCGCACAGGCCGCCCCTGAACGGTCCTGCCGACCGGCCGGACCCCACCGGGCCGGGTGACGTCCCGTCCGTCCGCGGGGACGCGGCCACGCGTTCCCACCGTGCCGGAGGGCGCGCGCACACCGCACGCGTCGCGTCCGCGCACGGCGCACGAACCACCGGCAGGACCCTCCATGAACCTCTTCTCTTCCCCTGTACCGGCGGCAGCGCGGGCAGGGCGTCGCTTCCGCCCATCCGGAACGCGCCTCGCCGGCGCACGGGGGAGGCATCATCGGCTCACCGGCCGGGCCGGCGAACGCGCCAGGTGGGCGGGCATCCGCACCCAGGTGACCCTGCCGGTGGGACTGATCGCGGTGATCACCCTGGCCGGGTCCTTCGCCCCGTTGGCCATCCACCTGTCCCCCCTGCTGGTGGCGGCCCCCACCTCCACGGCCGCGTTCGCCCGCGCCCGGTTCACCGCGTGCGTGGCCCTCGTCGCCAGCGCCGCGATGCTGCTCGTCGACCGCCACGACGGGCTGCTGCACTCGGCCATCCTGCCCATCCACATCGGCGCGCTCCTGGCGGTCTCCGGCTTCGTCATCGCCGCGCGCACCCTGCACGACCGCGACTTGAGAGAGCTCCACGAGGTACGGGCGGTGTCCGAGGCGGCGCAACGGGTGCTGCTGCGGCCGATCCCGCCGCGTCTGGGCCCGCTGCGGGTCGCCTCCGTCTACCGGGCGGCCGCCGCGCACGCCCTGGTGGGAGGGGACCTGTTCGGCGCCGTCCGCACCGAGAGGGTGACGAGATTCCTGATCGGCGACGTGCGCGGCAAGGGACTGCCGGCCGTGGAGGACGCGTCCGTGCTCCTCGGCGCGTTCCGCGAGGCCGCCCACCACCACGCCACACTGCCCGAGCTGGCGGCCTCCCTGGAGCGCAGCGTCGAAAGGCACCTGGCCCAGCTCACCGAGGCCGACCCCGAGGCCGGGGAGCGCTTCATCACGGCCCTCCTGGTGGAGGTGCCCGACGACTCCGCCGTCGTACGGGTCGTCAGCTGCGGGCACCCGCCGCCGCTGGTCCGGCACGGCGGCCGGGTCGCCGCCCTGGAGGCCCACCGGCCCGCACCGCCCTTCGGGCTGGCGGGCGACGCCCCGGACGACTACCACCTCGACACCTTCGTCTTCGGCGCCGGGGACACCCTCCTGCTGTACACCGACGGTGCCATCGAGGCCCGGGACGCGTCGGGCGGCTTCTACCCGATCCACGAGCGGGCCGGCACCTGGAGCTGGGAGGCGCCGGACGTGCTGCTGCGGCACGTCAGCGACGACCTGGACGCCCACACCGGACGGCACCTCGACGACGACCTGGCGATGGTGGCGGTCCAGCGCCCAACCCTGCCATGCGCCGGACAGCGTCCGCCCTGCCCCCGGTCGCCCCAGCCGGCGAAGGCCGCCCCGTGAACGGCGGCTGGACGGCGCCGCCGGGAGGACGCACCGGCCACGAAGGGTCCTGGCGACCGTGTTCGCCCACCGGGTGCCGTGGGGCATCGGTCCCGTGCAGCTCCTCGGCTATCCGGGCGCCGTCTGCGCAGTGCAGCTGGAGGCGTCCAAGGGCGGCCTGATCCGATGGTCGGAGTACTCGGCGTTCGCGCCCCTCGTGGCCGCCGCCCTGCTGCCCGCAGGCGCACCTTCGTCATCGGCGTCGCCACGCTCACCCCCGGCGCGGTGATCCGCGGCTTCGAGATCCACGGGGTGCCGGTGGGCGGCCGGACCGCAGTCATCCCGGCGGCGCGCCGTCCTTCGCCCTCGGCCTCGTCCTGTGCCGGGTCCGGCTGTGGCTGCGGAGCCGGCCGAGCCGGAATGACGACGTACCGCGGGAGCGCTGACATCCGCCTCGCCCGGCTGACAAGATGATCGCAGGGCTACTTCCCGTCAAGTGACGGGAGTACGACACATGAAGGCAGCGCGAAGGCGGACCGCGGACCATGCTCGAATCCATCGGCCTCAACAGGCAGGACGAATCGGTGTACGAGGCCCTCGTGCGACGGGTGCACGCCACGGTCTCGGACCTGGCCCACGACTGCCGGCTGTCCGCTCCCGCGACGCGCCGCAGCGTGCGGTCACTGGTCTCCCTCGGGCTCGCCGTGCGCTCCACCGGACGCCCCGTCACCTACGCCGCGGTCTCCCCGGACAGCGCCCTGGAAGCCGTACTGCGCGACAGGGAACAGGCGTTGAACGAGGTGCGCTCCCATGTCTCCGGCCTGATGGACCTCTACCGCGCGGGGACGCGTTTCGTGAACCCCGGCGAGCTGGTCGAGGTCGTCTCGGGGCGCGACGACGTCAACCGCCGCTGGGCGCAATTGCAGCAGAGCACGCGCACGCAGGTCCGGGGCTTCGACCGGCCGCCGTACGCCTCGGTCGAGGAGCACACCGAGCCCAACCCGATCGAACTCGAGCTACTCAAACGCGGCGTGGCCTACCGCGTCATCTACGACAGCACCGTGCTCGCCCTGCCCGGCTGGCTCGCCGACGTCACCGTCGGCGTCCGGCACGGCGAGCAGGCCCGCGTGGCGGCCGGCCTGCCGATGAAGCTGGCCATCTCCGACGACCGGCTGGCCATCATCCCCCTGCTGCGGCCCGGCGACGACGCGGTGACGGCGTCCTACCTGATCCACCCCTCGCCCCTGCTCGACGCGCTCATCGCCCTCTTCGAGGCGCTGTGGGAACGCAGCGTGCAGGTGCGCCTGCCGGCGAACGGCGGTGCCCCGGTGAGGCTGGAGCAGGCCCCGGACGAACTGACCGCCGAGGAGGCGAAACTGCTGACGCTGCTGGCCGCGGGCGCCACCGACAAATCGGCCGGCCGCGCCCTGGGCTGGAGCGAACGGACCGTCCAGCGCCACCTCACCCGGCTCATGCAGCGCTTCGGAGCCCAGACACGCTTCCAGATCGCCATGGAGGCCACCCGCCGCGGCTGGATCTGAGGATCCACACCCACTCGCGGCGGGCCCGGCGGACGGTCCTACGATCGTGCCGCCGGACAAGCCGGGGGTGCACATGGCATTCGAGCTCGATCTGCCGCTCGTGGCGGACCCGGAGCCGGACGCCGAGGCCGACCGGCTGTCCCGCGCGCTCACCGAGGTCGGCAACGAGCGCTTCCTCCGCGCCGTCGTCCGGGACCCGGCGCGCATCCGCCACAGTGTCGTCCGCACCACCGACGGCGACTGGTACCTCGGCGACCTGATCGGCGACGACGGCGAGATCCAGTGCTGGCAGAACGCCGGCCCCGACCTGAGTGACGCCCTGCGAATCCTGTGAGCGCCGTGTCGCTTCCCGCGGACGGCGTGATCGCGACCCGGACGATCCTGTCCGGGCGCCGGACGAGATCGTGGAGCCGGCGAAGACCAGTCTGCGCGAACCGGGTTTCGACCAGGCCACGGAGCGGGGGGCGCCGCGGGCGCCCGCCGGGCATGGGCACGGCGGGCGCGACGCGTCACGGCTGCGGCCACCAGGGGCTGGAGTGGGCCACACGCCACACACCACGCACCACGTACCACGCACCCGCGGGGCGCCGCTCAGCGGGGCGCGTCCGGCGCCACCAGCGTGCGCACCAACGGGACCCGGACCACCACGAACGCGCCGCCCACCACGAGCAGCGCGCCCAGCGACATGGGCAGCAGCCACCAACCGCCCCGCAGGTGCTCCTCGAACACCGTCACGCCCAGCGCCAGGCTCACGGTCGCGTCCCCCAGCGTCAGCGCGGGCTGGGAGGCCACCAGGGGCCCGGACTGCATGGCGTTCTCCAGGAGGAAGACGGCCGCGACCCCGACGAGGGCGAAGCCGTACGTCTGCCACGCGGTGAAGAAGGCGGCCGCCCCCTCGGTGGCGCACGCATGCGTTGCGTCCTTCAGGAGGCCAGCGGTCAGCGCGTAGCAGACGGCCGCCGCGAGGCCGAAGCAGGCGGCCCGCACCCGGCCCTCGGGGCGCCGCACGGCGGTGCCGACCAGCACCACGACCGCGGCGGCGCAACTGGGCAACGCCATCGCCCACATGCCGGTGCGCGGCCGGTCCACCCCGCCGCTGGGCGAGGCCGCCCACAGCCCCACGCCCAGCCCCACCATCATGGCGGCGACGGCGGCCCAGCCGCGCGGCGGGAGCCGCCTGTGCAGCACGATGCCGCCGATGAACAGGGCGAAGGGCAGTTCCAGGACGAACAGCGGCTGGACGAGCGAGAGGGCGCCGTTCAGCAGGGCCAGCGCCTGGAGCGCGGCCGCCACGATCACCGCGCCGAACCCGGCCAGCCACACGGGCTTGCGCAGCAGTTCGCCCATGAGGGCCGGACGCAACCCCACCGTGAGCGGAACCGTGCGGGCCGCGTAGCGCTGGAGCACGGTGGCCAGGGCGTTGCTGACGGCCGCGAGCAGCGCGAACAGCACGGCAAGGGTGGTCTGCACCAGGGCTCTCCTCCAAATCCCGGCCCACGCTAACCGCTGTGCTCCCCCACCGGGCCGCACGACGCGTCGGAGGGCGAACGGGGCTCCGGCAAATGCGGTTGACGCCGCTCGCCGTGCACCGGTTTCCTGCTGCGATGTCGACCCTTCGCATCGAACGGCCCCGTGGCGACGCCCTGCTCGAAGACTGGCGGTTCGTCCACAACACGATCATCCCGACCGGCCCGCTCTCCCTTGAGGACGTGCGCGAGCGCTCGCAGCGCAACCATCTGGAGGTCGCGTACCTCGGTGACGCCGTCGTGGGCTGCACGACCGTGCGGCCGCCCACCGGCGCGGAGGCCACGGCCACGGTCATCGCCCGGGTGCTGCCCGGCCACCGGGGACAGGGATTCGGCACGCAGCTCTACACCCGGGGATTGGAACGGGCGCGCGAGATGGGCGCGGCGGCGATCGAGACGGTCGTGCTGGCGTCCAACACCGACGGGCTGCGCTTCGCGGAGGCCCGGGGCTTCGTCGAGTTCGAACGCTACGTGCTGCCCGGGGACACCATCGGGTACGTCACGCTGCGGCTGGCCTGAACCCCGAGCCCCTGCGCTGCGCCCTGGCCACGCGGCCTGCGCGACCCACTCGTCGAAGCCGCGCAGCCCCGGGGTCAGGGGGAGGTGGGCAGCAGGGAACCGGTCGCCGGCCCCCGCCCCACCGTCCCCGGCGACCTGGGGGACAACACGGGACGCCGAGCGCCCCGGGCCCGCCGCGGCCGCCTGACCGTGGCCGCCGTGTCGCGCTCCTCGGGGCCGGCCGGTTCGGGGGACACGGCCCGCCGGGTGCGGCGGGGCGGCCCGCCCGAGGGCGTGTGCGACCTGCCTCGCGCCGCGGGGCCGGGAGCGCATGACCGCGGCGGGCCCTTCCGCCACCAGGGCATCGTGACGGCGCTTGCCCTCGTAGTGGCCCAAGCCGGCCCGGCCCACCCCACGATGGACGGCGCGACGTGATGCCCCGCCCCGTTTTCGGTGCGTCGGGCGGCGGGTTCGGGGGCGCCCAAGGCCGGCGGTGACACCGGTAACGCGGTGGCCGCACTGCCGGTGGAGGAGCGGGGCGCGCGTGCCGCGGCGGAGCCCGACGCCCTCCAGGACGCCTTGACGGCCTCCGCGGACCCGCCGGGCGCCGATGCCTCGAAGAAGGCGACGGCCACGTCCGGCCGGTCGTCAGGTGGGCACTCTGGGAGCCGGTGATCACCCCGGGGCCGGCGCCCCGCGGCCTCCCCGGCGGTGACACCCCCTGACATCGCCAGGGTGGCCCCGGCGCGGCCGCTCAGGCGCGGTCCGCGGGGGCGCTGCGGCGCAGGTAGCGCTCCGCCACTTCGCGCAACCGGTCGCGGCCGAAGCTCCGCCCGTGGCCGGGGTGGACGACGGAGACGTCGAGCCCGGCGAGGAAGGCCGCGGTGCGCCGGTATGCCGCCACGTCGGACTCGGGCAGGTCGTCGACCAGATAGCCGTCATAGACGGCGTCGCCGGAGTAGAGCACCCCCGTGCGCTCCTCGAGGAGGGCGACCGAGCCGGGCGTGTGGCCGGGCAGGTGGAGGACGGTGAGGACGCGGTCGCCGAGGTCGATCCGCTCGTCCCCGTTCAGGGAGCGGGTGAGGGTCAGCGGGCCGATGCCGTAGCCGCCGGGGTCGTAAGCGGGGTCCGGCAGGGCGTCCAGGAGGAGCGGCGGGAAGAAGGCGCCCACGTCCTCGGTGCCGAGCCGTTCGGCGAGCTCGGGGCCGTACAGGCTCGCCGGCACGCCGCGCGTCAGAGCCGCGGCGTCCGCGGTATGGGCGGCGCGCTCGGGGAACTCGTGGGCCCCGCCGACATGGTCGAGGTGCGCGTGGGTGAGGAGCAGCAGGGGATTCCTCGCGAAGACGTCCGGGATCTCCCGGCGCAGGGGCACCACACCGAGTCCGGCGTCCACGACGAGGTCGCGTTCGAAGCCGCGCAGCCACCACACGTTGGCCTTCACGATCTCGTGGGCGTGCGGCTCGCTGATGCGGACGAGGCCGTCCTCGACCTCGCGTCGCTCATACCAGTGCGTCATACCGGCCCAGTCT
The DNA here is from genome assembly GCF_057707815.1 of Actinacidiphila sp. bgisy160. NCBI lineage: Bacteria > Bacillati > Actinomycetota > Actinomycetes > Kitasatosporales > Streptomycetaceae > Actinacidiphila > Actinacidiphila sp. bgisy160. The sequence continues at coordinate 73,591 of NZ_JBYIQW010000012.1, read as the reverse complement.
CCTCGCCCCGGGCGCGGGCCCTGCTGCGGGGTCGGCGGGTGGGGCGGGGTCGGCGTGTGGGGCGGGGCCGGAGACGCGACCGGGGTGGCCGGGCCTCCCCGGCAGGCATGTGAGCGCTGCCGGTGGCGACCCGGCCACCCCGGTCGCGGACCGTCAGTTGCGGATGATGTTCTCCGCCTGCGGCCCCTTCTGCCCCTGGGTGACGTCGAACGTCACGGCCTCACCCTCGACCAGTTCGCGGTAGCCGCTGCCGGCGATGTTCGAGTAGTGCGCGAACACGTCGGGGCCACCTCCGTCCTGCGCGATGAAGCCGAAGCCCTTTTCCGAGTTGAACCACTTCACGACGCCTGTCGCCACCGCGTCCATCCTTCACGTGCCAGCTGAAGAGCCACGCCGACTGCGTGACCCGAAGCCACCTCCTGCCGGAGACGGCCACGGAGCCCTCTTTACCCGATGCAGGGCGTTTTTACGCCGGGTCATCGCATCTGTACGCCCCCTGCCGCAATGGACGCTCCCGCGACGGGTGCGCGGGGCGGCACCGGCGGCGGACGCGGGGCGGGACGGCCCTGGGCCGTGCTCGGCGACGACCCGGTGGCCGGGCGGGATGCGCCCCTCCACCGGCCGGAACGGGACCCGCGAGAGCGGTGACCGACTGTGTGCTCTCCGCAACGATCCCATCAAAAGATCTTGACTAAGCGGCCGCACCGGCCGTGAATGGGGTGGCGCGCTGCCCGGCTCCAGGGAGAAGCAGCCGTCGAAACCGGGGAATACCGGGGAATGCGGAAGGTGCGGTGCCGATGCGGGGAGGTACGGGTTGAGGACGCAACGGAAGGTGCGCAGAACGGGAGTGCTCGACGTCGGGTGCCACAGCGCCCTGCTGACGATCGTGGAACGACGCGCCGACTCCCCGCTGGAACCGGTGCTGGCGCGCAAGGTGCGGCTGCGGCTGCACGAGACGCTCGACGCGACGGGACGGCTCGACCGGTCGGGCGTGCGCAGCGTCCAGCACGCGGTGGCACGCACCCTGGCGGCCGACGGGGGGCCGTCGCTGCCCTCGGTGTACGCCTTCGCCACCTCCGTCATCCGGGACGCGCCGAACCGCGACGAGGTCATCGCGCAGGTGGCGCGGACCACCGGCACCCGGCTGCGGGTGCTGTCGGGCGAGGAAGAGGCCCGGCTGGCCTACGTGGCCGCCCGCCAGTGGGCGGGGCAGGACGGACTCCCGCTTCTGGTGCTGGACATCGGCGGCGGCACCGTGGAGATCGCGGACGGCACCGGGGAGCAGCCGCGCGCGGTCCACTCCTTGCCCCTCGGCGCCCGCGCCGTCAACCGGCGTTGGGACCTGCTGGACGCCGTGACGTCCAAGCGGCGGCTGCACGAGGTCCGCGACCGTCTGCGCGACTCGGTCGGCGAGCTGGGCGGCACCCTGCCGCGGGCCACGCGGGACGGACGGGTGCTGGCCTCCTCGAAGACGTTCACCCAACTGGCGCGGCTCGCGGCCGCCCGTGGCACGTCCGGCGAGGGCCCGGACCGTCTGTCGCTGCGACAGGTGCGGGAGATCGTGCCCGTCCTGGCGGCGAAGGGCCCGGCGGGGCGCGCCAAGCTCCCGGGCATCTCACGGCACCGCGCGGGCCAGTCGCTGGCGGGGGCGCTGGTGGCCGAGACCCTGATGGAGCTGTGCGGGGTGGACAGCGTGGAGATCTGCCCCTGGTCCACGCGCGAGGGGTTGCTCCTGGAGCGCCTGGAGTCAGTGGCCCCGGCCGTTCACCGCCGCGCCGGCTGAACCCTCGGTGGGCTCGGCCGCGGCGCCGGCCGCGGCGCCCCAGTCCGGGCGAGGCACCGCCAGGTCGTCCGTGGCGTTCCTCGTCGAGCGCCGGGCATCTCGGTCACCAGCAGGGCGTCGCCCGTGTCGCCCTCGACGAGCAGGACGCGGTGGTGCGGGGCGGGGCCGGGCGACGCGGGCGGTGTCGTCACGACCGGGGCTCCCCCGCCTCCGCCTCGGTGGCCGCGGCGGTGGAGGCGGTCTCCGGCTCGGGCTGCCGAGCGGGAAGGGTGAACGTCATGCGGGTACCGGGGCCGTACTCCGGGTCGATGGCGATGGCGCCGCCGTGGAACTCGACGATCTTCTTGCACATGGCCAGCCCGATCCCGTTGCCCGGATAGGCGTCCTTGGTGTGCAGCCGCTGGAAGATCACGAAGACCTTCTCGGCGAACTCGGGGTCGATGCCGATGCCGTTGTCCGTGACGGAGAACCGCCACAGGTCCCCGTCCCGCCGGGCCGCGACATGGATCCGCGGCGCCCGCTCGGGGCGGCGGAACTTCACCGCGTTGGAGATCAGGTTCTGCCAGAGCATGCCCAGTTGCGTGGCGTCGCCGACGACGGTGGGCAGCGGGTCGCGGGTGATCTCCGCCCCGGACTCCTCCAGCGCGACGCTGAGCGCCTCCTCCGTCGCGTCGGCGATCCGCTCGAGGTCGACGGTGCTCTGCTGGTTGTGGACCCGGCCCACCCGGGAGAAGGCCAGCAGGTCGTTGATGAGGGTCTGCATGCGGTTCGCGCCGTCGACGGCGAAGGCGATGTACTGGTCGGCCCGCTCGTCCAGTTGGTCCCCGTAGCGGCGCTGCAGGAGCTGGGTGAAGCTCGACACCTTCCGCAGCGGCTCCTGCAGGTCGTGCGAGGCGACATAGGCGAACTGCTCCAGCTCGGCGTTGGAGCGCCTCAGCTCGGCGGACTGCTCGGCGAGGAGCTCGCGGGCCCGCTCGGCGAAGGAGAGCTCCTCCACAAGCCTGCGCCGCATGGCCTCCACGTCCCCGCCCAGCCGCCGCAGGTCGGCCGGGCCGGTGACGATGACGGGGTGGTCGAAGCGGCCCCGCGTCACCTGCCGCACCTCGGTGCCCAGCCGTTCCAGGGGGCGGGTGATACCGCGGCGCAGGCCCTCGAAGACGAGCACGGCCAGCAGCACGATGACGGCGGCGATGGCGGTGAACACCCTGTTGCGCAGCCGCACGGCCGCGTCGAGCTCGGTGCCCGCGGTGACGCGGGCCTGCCGCAGGTGCTCCTGCTGGACGCCGAGGGCGTCGCGGACCCGGTCGAAGGAGGCCCTGCCCTCGTCGGCCCGCTCGGTGGCGATCGGCACCGGCTCCCCCGGGGTGGCGGAGGCGGCGGCGACCGGCCGCGCGATCAGCTGCTGCCAGGCGGCGGCCGCCCGCAGCACGGCGTCGAGGTCGGCGGCGGCCCGGGAGTCGCCCCGGACGAGGGGACGCAACCGGCCGAGGGCGGTCCGCTCGTCCGCCGTCCCCTGGGTGTACGGGTCGAGGAACTCCCGCCGGCCGCTGAGTCCGTAGCCCCGGACGCCGGTCTCCTGGTTCACCAGCGCGGCCTCCAGCCGGACGGAGTCGACCAGGGCCGGGGAGCGGACGTCGACCAGCTGGGCGGTCAGGGACGAGCTGCGGTCCAGCGCCCATATGCCGAGCGCGCCGAGCGCGGTGAGCACCGCGAGAGCGAGGCTCACGCCGACCAGGAGCCACCGGCGGGTGGTCCACGCCGAGAACGGGCCCTGGCCGCGGACGTCCTCGGGCACGCGCGCCGCCTCCGGCCCGCCGGCCGCCTGCACGATCGTCTCGCCCGTTGCCACGCCGTACGCCCTCCGCTTCACTCTCACTCGCCGCCGCCGGATGCCCGAGGGCGGAACCACTGTATCGGCCGTACGACAACACTTGTTGTCCTACGATTCGGCAGGACCTAAGGTGGTGGCCATGCCTGGCACCCACTTCGCTCCGCGCCTGCCGGAGGACGAACTCGCCGCACTGGCGACCGGCGCGGTCGACGACCTCGCCCGGCGCCTGGCCCGTCGGGCCCTCCGCCCGCTCACCGTCCCCGGGACCACCGACGCCGGTACCGAAGCGCGCGGGCAGGCCCTGGCGTACCTGCACATGCTCAATCTCCTCCAGCAGGCGGTCGAGGACCTGGAGAACCGCGCGGCCGAGCAGGCGGCCGCCGCAGGTGCCGGATACCCGCAGATCGGCCGCGCCTGCAACATCAGCCGACAGGGCGCCCGCCGCCGCTGGCCCGGCCTGGTGACCGGCGACACCCCCCACCGTGCCCCGCGGCGCACCGACCGGACCCGGAGTCAATGACGATGATCGCCCCCGCCCGCCCCTACGACGTGCTGCTGGTCGAGGACGACCCCGCGGACGCGATGCTCATCGGGGACGCCCTCGCCGAGCGCGGTGCCCGCAACCTCACCCAGGTCGAGGACGGCCTCGCGGCCCTGGAGCACCTGCGCGACCCGGCCCACCGGCACCCCGACCTGATCGTCCTCGACCTCAACATGCCGCGGATGAACGGGCACGAGCTGCTGGCGATCCTCAAGAACGACGAGGAGCTGCGCGCGATCCCGGTGGTCGTCCTCACCACCTCCGCGGCACCCGACGACGTTACCGGCGCCTACCGGCAGCACGCCAACGCGTACGTGACCAAGCCCGTCAACCTGGACGACTTCGAGCGGGCCGTGCGCAGCATCGACGCCTTCTACCTGGACACCGTCACCAAGCTCCCCCGCCAGTGAACGCGGCCGGGAGCCGATGAGCGTCAGCCGCGGAAAAGGGGGTAGACGGACGGCTGGCCGCGCCTGAGCGCGGCCGGCCGGGAAGCAGTACGAAAGGCACCACCATGGAACAGAGGCTGGACGGCCGCCCCGCCCACCCGGCCGACTGGCCGTGCATCCATGCCGGATTCGCACACGAGGGCGATTCCGCGGCGATCTCCGCGGCGCGGCGCTTCACCACCGGTTTCCTCGCCCGTGTCCAGGGCGAGCACGGCGTCCCGGTGCCGGTCGCGACGGTCGAGACCGCGCAGCTCGTCGTGAGCGAGCTGGTCACCAACACCTGCAAGTACGCCCCCGGCCCCGGCCTGCTCGACCTCGAGGTGGTCGCCGGCACGGCGACGCTGCTGGTGTCCGTGTGGGACACCAGCAGCACCCTCCCGCTGGCCCGTGCCGCGGAGCCGGGGCGGATCGGCCAGCACGGTCTGGAGATCATCCTCGCGCTGTGCGAGGGCTACGACGTGCAGCGGCAACCGGTGGGCAAGCGCATCACGGTCCGCATCTCCCTGGAGCCCCGCGCCCGCTGAGGGCGGCACGCCCTGCCCCGACGGCGATCGGGTGAACCCCGGGCCCTGCCGGGTTCACCGGCGGGCGGGCATGGAAGGTGCCTCACGCGCCGGTCCGCCGCCTCCGGCGCCCCGCCCGGCCACCGGAACACAGGACCGTCCAGGAGCAGCACCATGACCAGGATCGCCGTCATCCTCGGCAGCACACGCCCCGGGCGCCTCGGCGAGGCCGTCGCGCAGTGGGTGTACGAGAACGCCGCCCTCCGCGGCGACGCCGAGTACGAACTGGTCGACGTCGCCGACTACGACCTCCCGCTGCTCGACGAACCGTTGCCGCCGTCACTGAGCCGCTACAGCCGGCCGCACACCTTCGCGTGGGCGGAGAAGATCGCGTCCTTCGACGGCTACGTCTTCGTGACTGCCGAGTACAACCACTCGATCCCGGGGGCGCTCAAGAACGCCATCGACTACCTCTTCGCCGAGTGGCACAACAAGGCGGCCGGGTTCGTCGCCTACGGCAGCGTGGGCGGCTCCCGCGCGGTGGAGCACCTGCGGCTGGTGATGGCCGAGTTGCGGGTGGCCACCGTACGCGCGCAGGTGGCGCTCTCCCTCTTCCGGGACTTCGCCGGCATGAGCCGCTTCGAGCCCGGTCCCCACCGGGCGGGCGAACTGGGCGTCGTCCTTGACGAGGTCCTGGCCTGGAGCGGGGCCCTGGCACCGCTGCGCCGCGCGCAGCCCTGACCGGCCCCGGACCCCTCGTACCGCACGGCCCTCGCTAGGGTCGGGCCGTGGACGGACTTCAGGGGGGCGGCGCGCCCGCGTGCGAGCGGTGTGGTGGAACGGTGGCCCCGGACGGCCGCTGCTGGGACTGCGGCCTCGCCCAGCCGGCCTTCCGGTCGCGTGTGGAGGTCACCGCGGGCGGCGCGGCGGGCGTCAGCGACCGGGGGAAGCGACGTGAGGTGAACGCCGACGCGATGGCCCTGACCACCGCCGGCGCGTGGACGATCGGCGTGGTGTGCGACGGGGTGTCCATGTCGCCCCGGTCCGAGCGGGCCGCCCGGCTCGCGGCCGAGGTCGCCTCGGACGCGCTGGCGTCGGCGTTGCGGTCCGGCACCGTGCCGGAGGTGGCGCTCGAGGACGCCACCCGGCGCGCGGGACGCGCCGTCGCCGCGCTCGCCGTCTCCCCGGGCGAGGCGCCGGCCTGCACCTTCGTCGCGGGCGTCACCGGTCCGGAGGGCCTGTGGTGCGCCTGGATCGGTGACAGCCGCGCGTACTGGCTGCCGGACGAGGGCCTGGCCCTCGCGCTGACCGAGGACGACACCGGCGAACTGGACGCCCTGACCGGCTGGCTGGGCGCCGGCAGCGGCGAGCCCGCGCCACGGGTGCGCAGCCGCCGGCCCACCGTCCCCGGCCGCCTGCTGCTGTGCACCGACGGGCTGTGGCGGTACCTCCCCGGCGTGGAGGCACTGCGGGACCGCTCGGCCGCAGCGCCCGCCTCCGCAGGCGGCGGCCCGCTGGAGAGCGCGCGCTCGCTCGTCGGGTACGCGCTGGACTCCGGCGGCCATGACAACGTCACGGCGCTGTTCCTGCCCGTCCCCGCCGACGTCCCGCCACGGGCGGGGTCAGCGGGAGAGGTGTAAGCAGGAGGTATGCGTCTCGCACCACGCACACGCACGTACTGGTCCGCCAAGCGGAACCCCGCCCTGATAGCGGTCCCGGTGCTGCTGATCGTGGCGATCGTCATCAGCGACCTGGTGATCCCCACGGAGGGCCACCTGGGACCCCTCCTGGTGGTGGCACCGGCGCTCACCGCGTCGTTCGGCGGGCTCCGGCTCACCGCCCTCATCGGAGGGCTGGCGGTGGCAGCGGTGACCGTGGTGTCGGTGGCCGACGGGACCATCACCGCGTCGTACCGCCAGAGCGAGATCATCGCGCTCGTCCTCGTGTCGGCCTTCACCGTGCTCTTCTGCCGGCTGCGCGAACGGCACCAGGCCGAGTTGCAGCAGGTACGCTCCGTGGCGGAGGCGGCACAGCAGGTCGTCCTGCAGCCCTTGCCGAAACGCATCGGCCCGCTGCTGATCGCCTTCGACTACCAGGCCGCCGAGGACCAGGCCCGGATCGGCGGCGACCTGTACGCGGCCGTGCGCATTCCCGGCGGCACCCGGCTGCTGGTCGGGGACGTCCGCGGCAAGGGCCTGCCCGCGATCGGCGACGCCTCACTGCTGCTCGGCGCGTTCCGCAGCGTCGCCTACCGCGCCCCACCGCTGCCCGCGATGTACGCGCACCTGGAGGCCACGGTGTGCTGGAAGGAGGCGCAGGCCGGCGGTGACCGCCTGCAGGAGGACACGCCGATCGAGTCGTTCATCACCGCGATCCTGGTGGATTTCCCCGACGACCGTCCCGAGATCCGCATCCTCAACTGCGGCCATCCGCCACCCCTGCGGCTGGCCGCAGACGGCCTCGCGGCGCTCGACCCGAGCCAGCCGGCCCCGCCCATCGGCCTGGGGCTGCTGCAGCCCTCTCACCCGGGCGTGGACACCTTCCCCTTCGCGCCCGGCGACGTGCTGTTGCTGTACACCGACGGCGTCACCGAGGCCCGTGACGCCTCCGGCCGCTTCTACCCGCTCGCCGAGCGGGTCGCGTCGTGGCCGGTCCATGAGACCCCGGAGCACCTGGTGCGGCACGTGCGCGAGGACCTCCTTGCCTACTGCGGCGGACGGCTCGGCGACGACGCCGCCTTGATCACCGTACGGCGGGAGCCGGTGGGCCTCGGGCTGTCGCACGAACCGCGGGTGGTCGGCGGGCCGTCGGCGCTGTCCGGCGGGCCAAAACCCGGTCCTTCCACGAGGCTGCCGCCCTTCAGTCCCGAGCGGGAATGACGCGACCCCGCGCCCCGTCGCCCCCGTCCGGGTTCCGCCGGCGCGGCGCTGATCTACGCTGGGCCCGCCCACCTCCCGGCGGCCCCGCCGCATCGTGCCCAGGGGCCCGCCCGACCGGAAGGACGGTCCATGAACGAGCAGCATCCGATCGGCTGGGACGAGGCCGACTGGCTCAATGCCCCGCAGCGGGCCGAGACGGACGGGTCGGGGTTGCTGGTCACCACCCGCGACCGCAGCGACTTCTGGCGCACCACCGGTTACGGATTCGTCCGCGACGACGGGCACGCCCTGCTCACCGCCTTCCCGGCGGACACCTCGATGGAGGTGACCTTCCGCGCGGACTTCGACACCCTGTACGACCAGGCCGGGCTCATGATCCGCGTCGACGCGGAGAACTGGCTCAAGGCCGGTATCGAGATGTCCGACGGCGTGCCGCACCTCGGCGCGGTCGTCACCCGCGGGGTGTCCGACTGGTCGCTCGCGCCGGTGCCCGACTGGGCCGGCCACTCGGTCACCGTGCGTGCCAGCCGTTCCGGCGACGCCGTCACGATCCGCGCCCGTCGCGACGACGGCCCCTGGCGGCTGGTCCGGCTGGCGCCGCTCGCGCCGGACTCCGTCGCCAGCGCGGGGCCGTTCTGCTGCTCCCCGGAACGCGCGGGACTGCGTGTGATGTTCACCGGCCTCACGCGGGGCGCGGCCGACTCCGCGCTGCACGAAGAGCCGCAGCACTCCGGCACCGAGGGGCACTGAGGACCGGTGAGGGCACGATGGGGTTCGTGGGTGAGACCCGGCGGGTGCTGAGCGGGGGGGGAGCCCGTCGGGGACCTCACGATCGAGGAGGCCGGTTTCCCGTGGCTGTCGGGGCGGTTCACCCCCGCCCCGGCGTTCGCCCGGGTGCGGCCGCTGTTCGCGCGGGAACTCGTCCTGATGCAGGCCGCGATGACCGCGCCGAACGAGGATGACGAGCCCTGGGCGGCGTGGGAGGCGGCGTACGACGAGGTACGGCGCGCGGTCTCGCTGTCCTCGCCCACGGGGCCCGTCCCCGAGTTCCTCCTGCACATCGAGGGCGACCAGGCCTGGTTCCGGTGGGGTGACGAGCCTTCGACGACGACTCGCCGAGCGACTGACTCCCGCGCCCACGACTTCCCTGCCCCTGAGCCTGGTAGTGGCACTACCAGGCTCACTGCTTGACGTCACGCCCTGTGGGTCGGAGCGTGGGGACGTGGACAAATAGTGGCAAAGGCAACATTTCGAACATCACTCTTCGAACGTCACCCCCTGAGGGCCGCACGCACGACCCGCAGCTCGGGTGGGGCAGCGCCGCTCGCAACCGTCCGGCGCAGTGGCCTTTGAACCCGGTCCACACCCAGGAATCGACCTGGTTGGGAGAGTTGTCATGCGTATTTCCAAGTGGCCCCTCGCCGCAGTGGCAGGCCTCGCGCTCGCCCTTGGGGGTGCGGCCACATCGGCCGTCGCGGCACCGACGAGCTCACCGGCCTCAGCGGTCAGCTATGCCGAGCACGGCGGCGGTGGCGGGGGCCACGGCGGCGGCCATGGCGGCGGCGGCTACGGCGGCTACGGCGGATACGGCGGCTGGGGCGGCTACGGCGACTGGGGCGGCGGCCACGGCGGCGGCCACGGCGGCGGCTACGGCGACGGCGGCTACGGCGGCGGCTACGGCGGCGGCGGCCACGGCGGCGGCTACGGCGGCGGCGGCGGTGGCGGCGGCCACGGCGGCGGCGGTGGCGGCCACGGCGGCGGCGGTGGCGGCGGGCGGTAACACGCTCACCGGGGAACTGGTCCCCGACCGGTCCCCGGCACCCGCCGAACATCTGGCGACCGGCCACGGCAGGTCCCAGACCAGCGTCGGCGGTCGCGCACCTCATGAAGCGGAAGCAGCGCCCAAGGGATACCGGTGGGCGCGGCTTCCGCTCCTGACGTTCTCGCGCCCCCGGCACGACCCCGCGCCGCGATCGTCCTGGACGACGCCGACCTCCCGCGGACGGTGCGGGGACTGTTCGCCTCGCTCGGCGACAACGGGAGGATGTGCGCCGCGCGGACCCGCGTCCTCGCTCCGCGCCGCCGGTACGAGGAGGTCGTAGCGGCCGTCGCGGACGCCGTCGGGTCCCTGAGGGTGGGCGACCCGGCCGAGCCGGACACCTCGATCGGGCCGATGGCGGGCCACGCGCGGCAGCAGCGGTTGATGTCGTACATCGAACTCGGCATAGATGAGGGCGCCCGCCTGGTGACCGGCGGTCCCCGCGCCCCCGCCGGCCCGGAGGAGGGCTATTACGTGGCCCCGACGGTACTCGCGGACGTCGACCACCGCATGCGCATCGCCCAGGACGAGATCTCCGGCCCGGTACTCCGAGTCATCGCCCACGACGGCGACGACGACGCCGTACGGATGGCCAACGACTCGGAGTACCGGCTGTCCGGCGGCGTGTGGTCCGCCGACCCCGAACGCGCCGTCGCGCGCAGGCTGCGTACGGGCGCCGCCGTGCCCGTCAACGGGGCCGCGACGGGCCTCGACGGGACGGAGGGCCCCGACGCGTACGTCGTGCACCGGACGATCACCCGGCCCCGCTGACCGTACGACGGACCACCGGTTCACGGCACGACACAGCCGAGGAAGCCGCGCAGGTACCCGGCGACGGCGTCCAGGTGCTCTCCAGGGCGAAGTGCCCGGTACCGGGCAGGTGCACCTCGGCCTCGGGCAGGTCGCCGAGGAAGGGCCGATCCCCGGCCGGGGCGTAGAACTCGTCATGGGCGCCCCACACGTCGCGGGGTCCGGCCTCGCGGTGGAAGACCTCCCGTTCCGCGACGGCGGCGGTGAGGTGGCGGACCGGGACCATCGCTGACCTCCTGGGGGCACGATTTTCCTGTCGCATGCCATGCCGGGCACGGGGATCACGTCAGGCGCGGATTCACGCGGTTGCCGGGGTGCCGTCGGCGTGGCGGTGCCGCGCAGGTGTGCGCGAAGACGCCTCCCCGTGCCCGGTCCCAGCCCCCGCGCACGGTCGCCGATTCGGTCCCCCGGTCCGCGCGGCACCGCACCGGGGCGGGGTGGAGTGAGTAGCGGTACTCATGCCGGTGGGCCGCCCGGGCGGGACGATGGGAGCGACGAACCCCCGGGAGAAGGAGGTCGGTGACGGGCATGGGGAGATTCCTGGGCACGGTGCTGGCGTTGGCGGTGACCGCGGGGGCGCTGGCACTGGTCTACGCGGTGGGCGCGCCGCTGCCGGCGGTCCTGGGCGCGGGCGCCGGGGTGCTGTGCCTGCTGTGGCTGCTCGTCCTGCTCACGGTGCCGTGGAACGTCTACTTCCGGGCGCACGCGGTGCTGGCCGAGATCGCCGTGAGCCGGGAGAAGGGCCTGGTCATCCCGCGGGCACGGGACGACGAGGCCGCGCGGATCGCCCGGACGATGCTGCGGGTCGCGCTGGCGGGCCATCTGCTCACGGCGGCCGGGGTGGTGGCGGTGACGGTGGCGACCGGTCGTATCGCGGGATACGGGATCGCCGCGTTCTTCCTGCTGAGCACGGTCTTCCGCCCGGCGGGCGCGTGGTTCGGACAGCTGAGGAGGCGGCTGGGCACCCTGCTGATGGACGTCGCCTACCCGCGGGACGACGTCCTGGGGCTGAAGAAGCGCGTCGAGCGCACGGACAGCGGCATCACGGTCCTGGAGGAGAAGGCCGAGGAGCAGTACCGGGCCCTGGCGGAGCTGCGGCGCACGGTGGACGCGCTGGGGGCGTCGGTGTACGAGCGGGCCGAGGACGCCGACCGCCGGATCACCGCGCTGGCACGGGAGTTCGAGGCCACGGTCGACCGGCTCACGGACAACGAGGAGATCATCACGGGCCTCAAGGCCTTCCTCCGGCTGCTGCGGGCGGGCGATGCCGCCCCCGGCCGTGCCGCGGCGGACGCCTGACCGAAGCCCGGCGGCCACCCCGTACGGCCGGGTTGCCGCCCGGCGTCCGGGCTCACCCGGCCGGCGCGTCCGGGCCCGCCGCCACGGCGCTGAAGCCGGTGAGCTTGGCCGGGTTGAGCACCCACAAGAGCTGGTCGATGCCCTGCTCGGAGGCGCTGATGGACAGCAGGGCCATGGGCACGCCCGCGTGGGTGACGAGCGCCGCGGTCTGCCCGTTCGCCTCGACCCACGCCACATCCGTGTCGGGCCAGAAGCGCGGGGCGAAGGCGGTGATGACCTTCGCCACCTTGGTGCTGCCGGCCACGGGGATCTTGGCCGCGTTGCGCAAGGCGCCGCCGCTGTCGCCGTAGTTCACCACGTCCGTGGCGAGCAGCTTCTCCAGGCCGGACAGGTCGCCCGCCCTGGCCGCCGCCACGAAGGCCTCGAGGAGCCGGCGGTGCTCCGCCGTGCTCACCTGCTCGCGGCGCCCGGCGGCGATGTGCTTGCGGGCCCGGCTGACCAGCTGGCGGGAGTTCGCCTCGCTCAGGTCCAGCACGGTGGCGATCTCGTGGTACGGGTAGTCGAACGCCTCGCGCAGCACGTACGCCGCCCGCTCGGTGGGGGTGAGCCGCTCCAGCAGGAACAGGACCGCGAGCTCCACCGCCTCTGCGCGTTCGGCGCCGAGCGCGGGGTCGGCGCTCGTGTCGACCGGTTCGGGGAGCCAGGGTCCGACGTAGCCCTCGCGCCGCACTCGGGCGGACTGCGTGACGTTGATCGCCAGCCGGGTCGTCGCGGTGGTCAGGAATGCGGTCGGATTCTCCACGGCGTCGCGATCCGTGGCCTGCCATCTGAGCCAGACGTCCTGGACGATGTCCTCGGCTTCCGCAGCGCTGCCGAGCATGCGGTAGGCGATCCCGAACAATCGTGGGCGCAGGGCCGTGAACACCGCCGCGGCCTCGTCGAGCGCGCCGTCGTGTTCCGCGTCCCCTGGCTGCATCGTCGCGTTTTCCTCCACCGTCACATCCGCCCGACTGCCCCTTCCAGCCTACACAGACGGCGTTTTCCCGCGGGTCGGGGGCGCTCCGGCCGGGCCCGGTCCACGCGGTTCTCCGCGCCGTTCAGGCGCGCCGTCTCCGGTCGGCCGGCATTTCCCGCGCCGCGCGTGAATTGGCGCGGCAGGGCGCCGGACGGGCGTTCCCGCGGGGCGGGGGGAATTACGGTCGCATTCCGCTACCGGCGGCAGGGCGCACGACCCCCCAGTCAATGACCGGGCAGCGGCTCCGTTTGTGACAGCGGGATTCCTCCGGCGATCCCGGCCGGTTCCGCGCGGACCGCTCACAGATCTTCACGGGAGTTCGCACACGCGTTCCAAAAGTGCCGTGGAGCAGGGTAACGTTACGTTTCGCAGCGAGATCCGCACAGGGAGGGACGGGGCATGGAGCCCACCAGGACGACAGTGCGCCGTGGGCGCCCCCAGGGCTCGGACAACCCCGGGCCCGACGGACTGACCAACCGTCAGTCCCGCATCGTCGAGGCGATCCTGAGTTCCGTGGAGAACCGCGGCTTCCCGCCGTCGATGCGCGAGATCGGCGAGGCGGTCGGGCTGGCCAGCACGTCCTCGGTCGCCCACCAACTGGCGGTGCTGCAGCGCAAGGGCGTGCTCGAGCAGGATCCGCACCGGCCCCGCGCCTACCGCGTGCGCTGCTCCTGGCCCTCCCAGCAGGACTCCGGGCCGGACGCGGAGCCGGTCAGCGCCTCCCCGTCCGCGCGCGTGCCCGTGATCGGCCGGATCGCGGCCGGCACGCCGATCCTCGCCGAGGAGCAGGTCGACGAGGTCTTCGTGCTGCCCCGGCAGATCGTCGGAGCGGGCGAGCTGTTCGCCCTCAAGGTCGTCGGCGACTCCATGACGGGTGTGGCCATCTGCGACGGCGACTGGGTCACGGTGCGCAGCCAGGACGCGGCCGACCACGGCGACATCGTGGCCGCGATGATCGACGGCGAGGCGACCGTCAAGCGGCTCAAGCACGAGGGCGACCGGGTCTGGCTCATGCCGCACAACCCCGCCTACGACCCGATCCCCGGCGAGGAGGCGGTCATCCTCGGCAAGGTGGTCGCCGTGCTCCGGCGCCTGTAGGGACCGGGCGCCACCGTCCCGCTCAGTCCGCCGTCCCGGGCAGCACCGACCGGATCCCGCCCAGCAGATGGGCCCGGAACGACGCGTCGTGGTAGGCCTGCGCGGAGTGCCCCAGCGCCGTGTAGAAGACGGGCCCTCCGCCGTACTCGTGGCACCAGACCAGCGGGTGGTCCGCACCCATCGAACCGCCCGTGTACGAGGACTCGTCGGCGCAGGCCAGGACCCGCACCCCGGGACGGGGCTGCGGTCGAAGGCGTACCACTCGTCGGTGACCTGCCACGCCGCGCCCAGGTGCGCGGTGGCCGGATGGGCGGGGTCCTCGACCAGGACCGTACCCGCCTGCAGAGGCGGATGCCCCGCGAAGCGCGCGCCCAGCAGCTCCCCGTAGTAGCGCCAGTCGTACTCCGTGCAGGCGGCGGCGTGCACGCCCATGAACCCGGCGCCGTCCGCGTGGTGTGCCGCGAGGGCGGCCCGGCCCGCGTCCCGCAGCACCTCCCCGCTGGTGGAGAGGAACACCACAGCGTCGTAGGGACGCAGCCCGGCCCCCTCGAAGTCCTCCGGCCGTTCGGTGGCGTCCACCCGGAAGCCGTGCGCGGCCCCCAGCTCGGTAAGGGCCCTGACGCCGTCCGGGATCGAGTCGTGCCGGTAGGCGGTGGTGCGGGTGTAGACGAGCACACGGGGGTCGCGGCGGGACAATCGGCTCTCCCAGGACGGTGACGGCGGCGGCGGACGGCGCCCACCAGTCTCCCCGGCGCCGCCCGGACGTCAACGGCGGCCCGGGGACAGCTCCGGTCAGTGCCCGATGCTGTCGATCAGCTCACGGGCACCCTGCCGCAGCAGGGCCACGGCGACCGACGTCCCGAGGGTGGCGGGGTCCAGGGGTCCGGCCCATTCGTGGGCGTCCAGGACGGTCTTGCCGTCCGGGGAGAAGACCCGGGCGCGGAGCGAGAGGCGGCCGTCGCGTTCGGCGTGGGCGTAGCCGGCGATGGGGCTGTTGCAGTGGCCCTGCAGGACGTGCAGGAACATCCGCTCGGCCGTGGTCTCCCGGTGGGCGTCCGGGTCGCCGAGGTCGCTCACGACGTCGATCGTCTCGGTGTCGCCCTCCCGGCACTGCAGGGCGAGGACGCCCGCGCCGATCGGCGGGATCATCGTCTCGACCGGCAGCACCTCGCTGATCACGTCGGTCCTGCCGATGCGCTCGAGCCCCGACATGGCCAGGAGCAGCGCGTCCGCGTCGCCCGCCGCGAGCTTCTCCAGGCGGCGGTTGGCGTTGCCGCGCATGGGGACGCAGGTGAGGTGCGGGTACGACGCCATGATCTGCGCGATCCGGCGCACCGAGGAGGTGCCGATGCGCGTGCCGGGCGGGAGCCGGTCGAGGGAGAGGCCACCGGGGTGCACCAGGGCGTCGCGGATGTCGTCCCGCTTGAGGAAGGCGGCGAAGACCGTCCCTGCGGGCAGCGGCCGGTCGGCGGGGACGTCCTTCACACAGTGGACGGCCAGGTCGGCCCGGCCCTCCAGCAGCGCGGCGTCGACCTCCTTGGTGAAGGCGCCCTTGCCGCCCAACCGGGCCAGGTCGCCCATCCAGCGGTCACCGGAGGTGGTGACGGGCACGACCTCCGTCCGGATTCCCGGGTGGAGCGCCGCCAACTCAGCGCGGACGCGCTCGACCTGGGCCAGTGCCATCGGGGAGGAGCGGGAGACGATGCGGATCAGCTCGGGGACTGCCATGCGCCCACGGTACGGCGTCCGGCCGGCGTCCCGTGCAACAGCCCCAACCCCACGCGCGGGAGCGGCGGCGCGGCTAACGTGTCCCGCGGCGCCCACCGGTCGGGCGCCGGCGCGGGGACGTGCCGCCACAGGAACGGGCGACGGGGTAAGCGCACCATGACGCAGGAACGGCCCTCGCCCACCGCGGTGTCCCCCGAACCGGCGACGCCCGCCGCCATCACCGCGGTGCCCGTGCGCCGCTTCCCGGCGCCTCCACTGCGGCACCGCCGTCCGCTGTACGTCCTGGCCGTGCTCGCGCTCCTGGCGCAGATGGCGTTCGCCATGGTCACGACGGCCGTCCAGCAGACGCCCACCATCGACGAGCCGGTGTACGTGGGCACCGCGACGGTCTATCTGCGCGAGCACAGCCTGCGCTTCAACCCCGAGCACCCGCCGCTCGGCAAGCTGGTCATCGCCAGTGGTCTGGTGTTCGCCCACCCACGCCTCGACCCTGACTTCGAGGGTGACCAGACGGAACTCGGCCGCAGCGTGCTGTACGAGTCGGGCAACGACCCCTGGCGCCTGATGCCGGCGGCCCGGCTGCCCGTGATCGCGCTGACGCTGCTGTTCGGGCTGGTGGTGCTCGCGTTCGCGCGCGATCTCACCGGGCCCGCCGGGGGGTTGCTCGCGCTCGCCCTGTACGCGTTCTCCCCGGACGTCATCGCGCACGGCTCGCTCGCCACCCTGGACGTCCCGGCGGCCGGTTTCCTGCTGACCTCGGTGTGGGCCCTGTGGCGGGCCCGGAAACGTCCCCGGAGGTATCTGCCGCTCGCCGGTGCGGCGCTGGGCGCGGCGGTCGCCACGCGGATGAGTACGCTCCCAGCGGTGCCGGTCCTGCTGCTCCTGGCCGCGCTGTCGGTGTGGCACGGGGGTGGGCGGGGTGCACAGCGGCCCGGTACCGCCCGGTCGCTGCGGCGTGCCGCGGTCGCGGCGGGCGGGGTCGGGCTCGTCGCCGTCGCGGTGGTGTGGGCGGCCTACCTCGTCGTCGACCCGCGGCTGCGCTGGACGGCGCCTGACACCCTGCCGGCCCTGCACGGCCTGCGGGGGCTGGTCGTGGACGCGCTGCCGCTCCCCCGGGCGTACCGCGACGGGATGGCGGTCCAGTTCGGCTTCGAGAACGCGACCTTCGACGGCTTTCTCTTCGGCCGGCACTACCACGGGGCGCTCTGGTACTACCTGCCCGCCGCGGTGCTGGTGAAGACCCCGCTGGGCACGCTGGCCCTGTGGCTCGCCAGCACCGCGGCCCTGCTCGCCCTCCCCCGGCTGCGCGCGGCCGCCCCGTACCTGCTCGTCCCCGCGGCCGTGCTGACGGCCGCCGCCATGACCGGCTCGCGGGACTTCGGGGTCCGCTACGTGGTCTTCCTGCCGATGTTCGGGGCGGTCGCGGCGGCCTGCGTCGCCGCTCTGCGCAGGCGGTGGGCGGACGTGGGAGCGGCGGCGCTCGTCGCCTTCGTCGCCGTCAGTTCACTGCGGACCTTCCCGTACTACCTGCAGTACTCCAACGAGGCCTTCGGCGGCACGTCGAAGACCCATCTGCGCCTGCACGACTCCAACGTCGACTGGGGCCAGGACCTGGGCCGCCTCGCCGACCGGCTCCGCGAACGCTACCCCGGCGAGCGGGTCTGGCTGGTCTACAAGGGCAGCGGCGTGCCCGCCCACTACGGCATCCGCTCCGCCGACCCGCGCAAGGTCCCCGCGGACCGGGTCCACGGGCTGCTGGTGGTGTCGGACTCGTCGGTCGCCAAGGCGGAGGGCCGGCTGGCGGAGCTCATCGCCGGCAGCGAGCCGATCGACGAGGTGGGGCACTCCATCACGATCTACCGTCGCGGCTGACGCCCGCGCCGCCCCGTCGGAGGGGCGGCGCCGGGCCCGGCGATGGACAGGGCTTGCCGGTGTGGTCGGTCACGACAGGATCTCGACGTACCCGTCGGTTCCGTGCACACGGATCCGCTGCCCGTCCCGGATCAGCCCGGTGGCCCGCTCCACGCCCACGACGGCCGGCAATCCGTACTCCCGCGCGATCACCGCGCCATGGGTCATCAGGCCGCCCACCTCCGTCACCAGGCCCGCGATTCCGACGAACAGCGGCGACCAGCTGGGGTCGGTGAAGGGCGTGACCAGAATGTCGCCCGCTTCGAGATCCGCCTCCGCCATGTCAAGGACGACGCGGGCCCTTCCCTCCACGGTCCCGGCGGACACCGGTACGCCGATCAGCGCGCCGGCCAGTACGCCGTCGCGCCGGTACGCCCCGGTCAAGGCCTCGCCATCCGATGTGAGCACCCGGGGCGGTGTCAGCGCGTGATACGTCCGGAATGCGTCCTTGCGCTCCTGGATGAGCCGGCCGTCCACCCGGTGCGAGCGCACGACGTCGTGGAGTTCGCGGAACGTGAGGTAGAAGATGTCCTCCTTGTCGGGAAGCACGCCGGCCTGCACGAGGCGCCCGGCCTCCTCCAGCAGGGCCTGCTTGTAGACGAAGTAGCGGCTGACGATGCCGTACTTCGGGTACTCGCGGTACCCGATGAAGGCTCTGACCCGGTCGATCATCCGCTTGGCCTCGCCGGCCTTCCGGTCCCCGTCCGGCAGGGCCCGCAGGCGTGACAGCACGTCCCGTTCCTTCTGCCGCGCCTTCTGCCGCCCCTGCTCGAAGCGCCGCTCGGCGGCGCCCGGCCCGAAGTTCCTGACGTTGTCGAGGATCACGGGCACGAGCGTCGTGGGGCGCTCGCGCCAGCGTGGCCTCGTGATGTCGATCTCGCCGACGCAGCGCATGCCGTACCGGTCGAGGTAGGCCTCGATGGCGTCGCGCGCCTCGGTCCCGCCCGGCAGCTTCGCCAGTTCGTCCAGGAAGCCCTCGTCCTCGCCGACGCCCTGCAGGAACGCCACCACCTCCGGCCGCGGACGGATCACGTCCGCGACGTCGAGCAGCGCCAGCCCCATCTCCGACGTGACGTTGCCGGGGGCGGACAGCGTGAGCGTGTCGGCAGCGTTCTTCTCGCCCAGCCACTCCTCCAGCTTGTCGTTGAGCCACCACGTGGCCTGCATCCCCGCCGTGATGGCCTGGATGTTCAGCGGATCACCGAGGACCCGTTTGTGCTCCTCGAAGGCCTCCAGCAGGAAGTCGAACAGCGCCGGTCCGGTCTTCGTCCGGATGTCGCGCTCCAGGGCGGCGACGGACGCCCGGCTGCGCTCGACCAGCTCGGTGACGATGGCCGGATCGGTCGCGAGCGGAGCGGGCGGGCCGCCCGCCGGCGGCCCGCCGGGACCCGCGTCCGGGAGCGACGGGACGAAATCCCCGCGGTCGAGGACGGTCTCCAGGGCGTTCCTGATCAGCGGATCCCCCTTCCCCATGGCGTCCAGGAGGGCGGCGCGGCTCGCGGGCGAGGCCAGGCGCCGGGTGACATCGACGAACAGCCTCCCGCCTGCCTCGTGCATCGGCACCATGGCCGTCAGTTGCCACATGGAGAAGCCCAGGGGCTTCAAGGGGTCGGTCATCATCTGACCGTGACCGACGGAGACGTAGACGTGGTTCTCCTGGTCACCGCTCTCGGGGACGGGGAACAGCGTTGTGACCGGCCGGCTCTGAAGGATCCGGAAGTCGTCGCCGACCAGGCACCATTCGATGTCCTGCGGGCGGCCGAAGTGCGCTTCGATCCGCCGTCCCAGCCCCACGAGCCGCACGACCTGCGCATCGGTCAGCGCCGGCTGGCGCTGCCGCTGCGCGTCGATGGCCACTTCCCGCGTCCCGCCGCCCGGCAGGGCGTGAACGGTCCGCTTCTTGGCCGCGATCGACTTGGTGACGATTTCGCCGTGGCGCACCGTGAAGACGTCCGGGTTCACCAGGCCGGAGACCAGGGCCTCGCCGAGGCCGAAGCCGGCGTCCACGGTGGCGGTCTTCCGGTTGCCCGTGACGGGGTCGGCCGTGAACAGGATGCCGGCCGCGTGCGGGAAGGCCATCTGCTGCACGACCACGGCCATGTGGACCGTACGGTGATCGATGCCGTTCCGCCGCCGGTAGGTGACGGCCCGCTCGCTGAACAGCGAGGCCCAGCACCGGCTGACGTGCCGGAGGATCGCCGCCGTACCGACGACGTTCAGGTACGTGTCCTGCTGCCCGGCGAAGGACGCCGTCGGCAGGTCCTCCGCCGTCGCGCTGGAGCGGACGGCGTAGGCGGCCCGCTCGCCGAACCGGCCGAGCGCGCGGGTGATCGCCGCCGCGAGATCGTCCGGGATGGCGATCCCCTCGACGGTCCGGCGAATCCGCGCGCTGAGCGTGCGGATCGCCTCCCGGTCGTCCGGGTCCAGGCGCGACAACTCATCGAGCCGGTCGCCGATCGACGGCGCTTGCGCCATGATCCGCCGGAAGGCGTCCGTCGTCACACAGAAGCCGGCCGGTACGCGGACGCCCTCGATCCGCGACAGCGCGCCCAGGTGCGCTCCCTTGCCGCCGACGACCGGCCCCCGCGTCTCGTCGACCTCCTGGAGATCCAGCACGTACGGCCCGGTCATCGCGACACCTCCGGGGCAGCCGTGCTCCCTCGCACCGCGGCGGCGGATCGGATCGCCGGCGCCGCCGGCCCGGCCGGGCCTCCTGTCGAGCCTGGTTCGGAGTCACCGCTTCCCCCGCACACCGACAACAACACACGCACGTCATACCCTCGTTTCCGCAGGTTGTGGCATCGGCCGACGATTGTGCGCCGTGACCCGGGCCTTGCCGCAAGCCCCCTGGTGCGCTATAGCTTGGTAGTGGCAGGGAGAGCGATCTCCCTGCCTTTGTCGTGTCACCCGGCCGGCGTGAGCACCAGGGGCGGCGAGGGCGGCCCGGGGTCGGCTTCGTGCCGGGGATGTCGAAGACCACGAACCGGTCGCCCGAGGTGCGGGGCTCGCGGGACCGCCGGGGAAGAGTCTCGCGGTAGTGCGCGACGAGCCGCTCCTCCGCCGAGAAGGCGAGCGCCGTGCCGAACAGCCCACCGTCCGGGCCGCGTCGTGCCTGGGCGGCGCCCCGCTCGGGCAAGCGTCACGGGAGGGGGCCGGGGCACGGTGCACCTGCCATGGCCGTCGGCCTCGGCCAGCGCGCCCCCGGGGAGCGGCTGCCCGCCGCCGGGGAGATCGCCACGGCGCTGGACGTCGGGGAGGTCACCGCGCGCAGGAACGGCTCGTCGCCGACGACGTACTGAGCCACGTCATGCGCGGACCGGACCCGGAGGAGGCGGTGCTGCAGCGGCAGCAGCGGTGGGCGTGGGCCGCCGGACCGGCCTCAGCCCATGGACTCGTGGACGAAGCACCAGCGCCAGTTCTCGCCGGGCTGGTACGAGCGGATCACGGGGTGACCGGTGGCCTCGTAGTGCCCGGTGGCGTGCCGGCCCGGCGAGCTGTCGCAGCATCCGATGTGGCCGCAGGTCAGGCACAGCCGCAGATGGACCCAGTCGTGGTGCCCGGCGGCCAGGCAGTCCGCGCAGCCGTCGACCGGGGGCGTGGCCGTGACGTCGGCCGGGGCGTGTTCGAGCTCGGGACATGCTGCTGGTGTCACGCGGGGCCCCCTGCGTCGTCTGCGGATCACTGCGGTGGAGGCCCAGGCTACGTCAGCCCCGCGCTCGGCGCGGCCGGGCCCGCGGCTCAGTCGAGGAGTTCGCCCTCCAGGAGGCCCATGGTGAACATGTCGTACCACCGGCCGTCGCGCCGGAAGACCTGCCGCAGCCGCCCCTCCTCGACGAAGCCGACCTTCCGGTAGACGTGGTGGGCCGCCTCGTTCTCGGTCACGACGGTGAGCGAGATCTTGTGCAGGCGCATCTTCTCGAAGCCTTGACATCCTCGCCGCCCTGAGGGACGGCGATTCCCGCCTACCGCGCCGTTGAAGGCTGCGGTGCCGATTGGGTTCCTGCTTCGCCGCGCGGTGCCGGGACGAGTCCCGGTCTTACCCGCGCTCCACAGGCTGACACGGCCAGTCCGGCCGCCTTGGCAACGTTGACCGCCGCGTTGATGTCCCGGTCCAGGACGGCCCCGCATGCCCCGCAGGTCCACACACGGACGCGCAGGGGCTTGGGGCCGTCCTTGACGCCGCACTGCGAGCACACCTGAGATGTGGGCTCGAAGCGGCCGATCCGGACGAAGGTGCGCCCGTACCGGGCGGCCTTGTACTCCAGCATGCTCACGAACGCCGACCATCCGGCGTCGTGCACGGACTTGGCCAGGCGTGTACGCGCGAGTCCTTTCACCGCCAGGTCCTCCACGGCGACCGCTTGGTTCTCGCGGATCAGCTTCGTGGACAGCTGGTGATGGAACTCCCGGCGCGCGTCCGCGACCCGGGCGTGTGCCCGTGCGACGCCGACCCTGGCCTTGTCCCTGTTCTTGCTGCCCTGCTCCTTGCGCGCAAGGGCGCGCTGCGCCTTCTTCAGGCGCTTCTCTGCCCGGCGCAGGAAGCGCGGGCTGTCGACCTTCGTGCCGTCCGAGAGGACCGCGAAGTGCCCGAGGCCGAGGTCGATGCCCAGCTCGGGCGTTGTCTGCGGCCATGGTTTCCCGGGGCCGGTCTCCACGACGAAGCTCGCAAAGTACCGGCCCGCCGAGTCCTTGACCACCGTCACGGTGGCTGGTGTCGACGGCAGCGTCCGCGACCACTTCACCTTGACGTCGCCGATCTTCGGCAGGCGCAGCTTCCCGCCGGTCGTGATCGACCAGCGAGCGTTCGCGGTGAAGCGTACGGCCTGCCGGGTGTCCTTGCGTGACTTGTACCGGGGCGCACCCATGCGCGGGCGCTTGCCTTTCAGCCCGTCGAAGAAGTTCTTGTACGCGGTGTCCAGATCCCGAAGGGACTGCTGGAGGACGACCGCCGACACCTCGCCGAGCCAGGCCCGTTGCGGGGTGTTCTTCGCCTCGGTGATCAGCGCCTTGGACAGGTCGCCGGTCTTGGGGAACGGCAGCCCCTGACTGTGGGCGGTCTCCCGAGCGCGGAGCGCGTCGTTGTAGACCACCCGCGCGCACCCGAACGCCCTCGCCAACGCCATGCGCTGACCCGCGCTCGGGTACAGGCGGAAGCTGTACCGAAGCTGCACACGGACCACGATACGCAGTTGGTTTATGCGTATCGATGAGAACATTCGTACAGGTCGTCACCGCATCTTCCGCATGCATGCCCACGTGGTTTTCGTGACGAAGTACCGGCACTCCGTCTTCGACGACCGGCACCTGACGCGGTGCGAGGAGATCATGCGGGCCGTGTGCGAGGACTTCGAGGCCGAGCCGGCCGAGTTCAACGGCGAGGCCAACCACGTCCACCTCCTGGTCAACTTCCCGCCGAAGGTCGCCGTGTCCAGACTGGTGAACTCCCTCAAGGGCGTGTCCTCGCGCAGGCTCCGCCAGGAGTTCCCCGATATCGTCCGCCACTACTGGCGGGCACAACATCTGTGGTCCGGCTCGTACTTCGCCGGATCGGCCGGCGGTGCGCCGCTCAGCATCGTGAGGCAGTACATCGAGCAGCAGAACCGGCCGCTCTGACCCGGGCTGAGGCGAACAGCGCGGATCCGTGCACACAGCTGAGGCCAGAGCGGGCCAAAGATTCGCTTCACCACCGGGCTGAAGCCCGGTGCACTGCGAATAGACCCGGTAGCGGCACATCGTGCGCAGGGCGTCGGTGGCGTAGCCGCGGCCCCAGTACTCCTTCTCGCCCAGGTAGATGTCGAGTTCGGCGCAGCCGGTCTCGGGCTCGGCGTCGCGCAGCCGCACCAGGCCGATGAGCCGGCCGTCCTCCCGCGCCTCGATGCCGTAGAGCACGTCTGCGTAGGCGTTGCGGGGCCGCTCCTCCATGCG
Organism: Actinacidiphila sp. bgisy160; assembly: GCF_057707815.1. Lineage (NCBI taxonomy): Bacteria > Bacillati > Actinomycetota > Actinomycetes > Kitasatosporales > Streptomycetaceae > Actinacidiphila > Actinacidiphila sp. bgisy160. Next base: position 50,000 of record NZ_JBYIQW010000012.1, on the reverse strand, counting down.
CTTCCTCACCTGCGCGAGGGGCTGGGCGTAGTCGTCGTCCATCCAGCGCATGACCTCGGGGTCGTGGTTCCAGCGCCACAGCGCCTCGGCGTCCGAGGGCTCCATCGGGCGCAGGTTCACCAGTCGTCCGGGCACCATGGGGCGGCCCCTCCTTCGGATCGGCATGATCGACGTCGCGGAACCCCGGCAAGGTTGGCACCGCCGCCGACGGCTCAACCGAATTGCCCGTCGCCGCGGGCGTTCAGCTCGCCTTGGCCCGGCCCTCGCCGTCCGCGGCGAGCACGCGCTCGACGTCGGCCCACGAGGCCCCGTGCTCGGCGAGGACGTCCGCGACCACTCCGGGGCCGATGGTGAGGGCGAGCAGGATGTGCTCGTCACCGATGTGGCGGTCGCCCCGCGCCACCGCGGCCCGCAGGGAGCGCTCCAGGACGCCCTTGGCCCCACGGGTGAACGGCCGTCGTCCCGCGGGCCGCCACCGCCGGGGTCCGCGGCCGGTGGCCAGGGCACCGTTGCCGTGGACATCCTCCACGCGGGCCACGATCTCGGCGACGTCGATGCCGAGACCCGCCAGCGCCTCGGCGTCGGCCCGTGAGACCCCGCCGCGCCGACGGGTCTGCGCCAGCGCCTCCTCCAGGGCCTCGCGGCGCCGGTCGACGCCCAGCGCGGCCAGCACGGAGGCGGCGCGGGTGCCCTCCCTGTCGAGCAGCGACAGCAACAGGTGGTCCTCGGTGATCGCCGGGGCCTGCGTCCGTCCGGCGTGCCCGACCGCGCCCTCGACGACCTCACGCGCGCTCTTGGTGAACCTCTCGAACATCCTCAATGCCTCCCGTACTTCTTGTGGACGGCCTGCCTGCTGACGCCGAGTTCGTGGGCGATCTCCTGCCACGACCACCCCTGCGCCCGCGCGCTCCTGACTTGTACGGTCTCCAGCTGCTCCAGCAGCCGCCGCAGCGCGGCGACGGCCCGCAGCCCGACCCTCGGGTCGCGGTCACCCGCCCGCTCGGCGAGATCGGTTGCCTCGGTCATGCCTGTCAATTTACGTTGACAGGCATCGAAGTGTCAACCCGAGTTGACAGACGGGAGGGCGGCGGCCTCAGGCATGACTTCGCGCGGCGGCGCGGCGCTGCCGCTTGCCCAGCGGCGCCAGGGAAAGATCCTCGGCCTGGGACCTGAGGTTCTTGTAGCCGTAGTCGCGCCCGTCCAGCCACGCCCTGGCCGCCTCCTCGGCGCGTTCGGTGGCGTCCAGGATGTCCTCCTCCGCCTCGCCGGAGTCCAGGAAGCGGAAGGTGAAGGCGGGACGCGCCGCGATGTCGTAGGTGAGGTGGCCCTCGGGGGTGAAGGCGGCGCGCAGGACGTCGTGCTCCGGTGCGCGGGCGAGGAGTTCGGCGCGCTGCTCGGCGGTGAGTCCGTCGAAGACGCCGCGGACGGTGACGCGGAAGGTGCGAGTGCTCATCCGCCGACCTTAAGCAGCGCCTTCCGTCCCGCTCCACCGCATTTCGCGGGGCGCGTGTCCGCGCGGTAGAAGCGGCCCGGCCGGTGGCCGGCGAGCCCGTGGACCCGTCTGGCCCCGCGCGGCTACAGGCCGGGGCCGAAATTGTCGATCATTGCATCAGGACGCACGGAACTGGTTCCCGACACCGCCGAGGAGTCGCGCCGATGACCACGTGGACGAAGGACGAACTGGACCGCATCGAGCACGCCGACGAGCTCGCCATCGCGCCGCGGCAAGACCCCGGCACTTTGGACCCGCCGACCACCATCCGGGTGGTCCGCGACGGCGCCGACCTGTACGTACGGGCCTACCGCGAGCGCGGCGGCGCCTGGTTCCGCGCCGCGCAGGCCCGGCACGAGGGCCGGATCAGCGCCGGCGGCGTCGAGCGCGACGTCACCTTCCTCGAGGTCGACGACCCGGACGTCAACGAGCGGCTCGACGTCGTCCATCGCGGCAAGCACGGCCGCCGCAGCGCGGAGTACGTCGAGTCCCTGGTGGCCGGGACCGCGCGCGCCGCCACGCTCAAGCTCGTGCCGCGCTGAGCGCCCGCGCAGCGGAACACGGACACGGGACAGACATGACGACCATGGTCATCGTCGGGGCGGGGCAGGGGCTCGGTGCCGCCGTGGCGCGCCAGTTCGGCCGCGACGGCTTCGACCTCGCCCTCGTCGCCCGCGACCAGGACCGGGTGGACACACTGGCGGCCGCCCTGGACAAGGACGGCGTGACCGCACAGGGGTTCGCGGCCGACGTCCGAGACCCGGCCGGCCTCGAAGCCGCGCTGGACGCCGCCGCGGCCGCGCTCGGGCCGATCGAGGTGCTGCAGTACAGTCCCGCGCCGCACGCGGACTTCATGAAACCCCTCCTGGAGACCTCGCCCGCCGACTTCACGGGACCGCTGGAGTTCTCCCTGTACGGCGCGGTCACGGCCGTCCTGGCGGTGCTGCCCGACATGCGCTTCCTGGGCCGCGGCACGATCCTCTTCGTCAACGGCGGCAGCGCGGTGCGGCCGCTGCCGGCCCGCGCGGGGACCTCCGTGGCGTACGCGGCCGAGAGCGCCTACGCCCGGATGCTGCACGAGACGCTGGCCACCGAGGACATCCACGTCGCGCAGCTGATCATCCCCGGGGTCATCACGCCCGGGCATCCCAGCAACGATCCCGCCACGCTGGCGGCGGCCCTGTGGGCGATGCATCAGGACCGGACGGGGTTCCGGCACTTCGCGGGCGTCCTGGAGGGCGAGGGCTGAGCACAGGGGCGTCGGCGCGGCGGCCGCGGGCGGGTGGGAGGACCGACCCGAACGGCCGCCCCGTCGGCGAGCCGACTTCGGGGGTGACGGTGCGTGAGGTAGACAACGAGCCCGGACACGGACGGTGTGTGTCCGCCGATCGCGCCGCGGCGCCGCCCCGAGGAGCCAGCCGTGACCCAGGAGTTCTCCGGATCCACCGCGCTGGTCACCGGGGCCACCGCCGGCATCGGACGGGGGGTCGCGCTGCGACTGGCGGCGCTGGGCGCCGAGGTCGTCGTCCACGGGCGGGACGCGGAACGGGGTGCGGAGGTCGTCGCGGAGGTGGGCGCCGCGGGAGGGCGGGCCCGGTTCGTCGCCGCCGACCTGTCCGATGCCGGTGACGTGCTGCGCCTGGCCGAGGCGGCGGGAGCGGTGGACGTGCTGGTCAACAATGCGGGCGTCTACCGGTTCGCGGGCGCCGCCGACTCCACGGCCGGGATGTTCGACCTGCACATGGCCGTCAACACCCGGGCGCCCATGCTGCTGGTCGGGGCCCTCGTGCCCGGCATGGCCGCGCGCGGCCGTGGGGCGGTCGTCAACCTGAGCACGCTGGCGGCGAGCGCCCCCGCGCGGGGGGCCGCCGTCTACGGAGCCTCCAAGGCGGCGCTGGAGATCATGACGCGCGTGTGGGCCGACGAGTTCGGGGCCCGCGGGGTGCGCGTGAACGCCGTGGCCTCCGGGCCGGTCCGCACTCCGGGAACCGTGGAGATGGGCGAGGACGTGCTCGCGGCTGTCGCCCGCAACACCGTCCTGGGCCGCGTCGCCGAGGTCGACGAGATCGTCGAGGCGATCGTCTTCCTGGCCTCGGACCGCGCGGGGTACGTCACCGGCGCCGTCCTCGACACGTACGGCGGTCGGCAGGCGATCGGCTGAGGGCGGGCCCCGCCCCGTCGCACCGGCCCCTGCCCCTGCCCCTGCCCTCCGGAACCGAAGGGACTCCCGTGAAGGTGCCGCCCCATCCGGGCCTCGACGGGGACACCGTCTACCTGGACCACAACGCCACCACGCCCGTCGACCCGAGGGTGATGGAGGCGCTGGTGCCCTGGCTCACCACCGGGTTCGGCAATCCCTCCAGCGGGCACGCGTGGGCCGACGGGCCGGCAGCGGCGCTCGCGCGGGCCCGCCGCCAGGTCGCGAGGCTCATCGGTGCGGCGGCCGAGGGAATCGTGTTCACCGGGTCGGGCTCGGAGGCGAACAACCTCGCGCTGCGAGGCGCGGTGCTGGCCGCGGGTGCCGACCGTCCGCAGGTGATCACCCAGGTCACCGAGCACCCGGCGGTGCTGGAGACCTGCCGCGCGCTGCGACGGCTGCACGGGACCCAGGTGACGTATCTGCCGGTGGACCGGGAGGGCCGCGTCGAGCCGGCCGCGCTGGCCGCTGCGCTCACCGGGCGCACCGTGCTGGTCTCCGTCATGGCCGCCAACAACGAGACCGGCACGCTGCAGCCCGTCGCGGAGCTCGCCCGGCTCGCCCGCTCGCGGGGCGCGCTGTTCCACTGCGACGCCGCCCAGGCCGCCGGGAAGGTCCCGCTGGACGCGGGCTCGCTGGGGGTGGACCTGCTGACAGTGGTGGGGCACAAGATGTACGCGCCGAAGGGGGTCGCCGCCCTGTACGTGCGCCCGGGGCTGCGCCTGGAGCCCCTGGTGTACGGGGGCGGCCAGGAGCACGGGCTGCGGGCCGGCACGGAGAACGTCGCCCTCGCGGTCGCCCTGGGGGCCGCCGCCGAGCTGGCCGCCGCGGAACTCGCCGACGGCGCCGACGGACGCGCCGAGGCGCTCCGCGACCGGCTGCACCGGGGCCTGACCCGTGCGTTGCCCGGCCGGGTCCACCTCAACGGGTCCGTCCGCCATCGCCTGCCCACCACGCTGAACGTCAGCATCGATGGTGTCCCGGGCCACGAGCTGCTCGCCGCGGTGCCGCGGATCGCGGCCTCCACCGGCTCGGCCTGCCACAGCGGCAGCCGCGCCGCGTCCCCCGTGCTACGGGCGATGGGCCTGAGCGACGACCGGGCCCTGACCGCCGTACGGCTGACGGTAGGGCGCTGGACCACCACCGGCGACATCGACCTGGCGGCACGGCTGCTCACCGCCGCCGTCACCGCCCTCCCCGCACGCGCCGGCTCCCCCACCTGAGACCCCCCACCACAGGACTTGCGAGCGGCCCACCGCCCGGTAGCGTCGGGAGGAGGTGGGACCACCGCACGGAGGAGCAGGCGGATGGGCGTGAAACGGTGGATCGACGCCTGGCCGGTGTACCGGCAGCTCACCGGGACGGACCCGCTGGGCCGGGGCAAGGCCGCGCAGTCGGCCCGCTCGGCCGGGCTCGGGGCCCGTACGGAGAGCGCCGACCGGGTGGCCGGTTCGGTGTGTCCCTACTGCGCCGTGGGCTGTGCGCAGCGCGTCTTCGTCAAGGACGGGAAGGTCGTCCAGATCGAGGGCAACCCGGACAGCCCCATCTCCCGCGGCCGGCTGTGCCCGAAAGGCTCGGCCAGCAAGCAACTGGTCACCGGGCCCCAGCGGGAGCAGCGGGTCCTCTACCGCCCGCCGTACGGCACCGCCTGGCAGGAGCTGGACCTGGACACGGCCATGGACATGGTGGCCGACCGCGTGCTCGACGCACGGCGCAAGGGCTGGCAGGACGCCGACGCGGACGGGAACAAGCTCCGCCGCACCATGGGTCTGGCCAGTCTCGGCGGGGCGACGCTGGACAACGAGGAGAACTACCTCATCAAGAAGCTGTTCACCGCCCTCGGCGCCCTGCAGATCGAGAACCAGGCCCGTATTTGACACTCCGCCACGGTTCCCGGTCTGGGAGCCTCGTTCGGACGTGGCGGCGCCACCGACTACCAGCAGGACCTGATCAACTCCGACTGCGTCATCATCATGGGCTCCAACATGGCCGAGGCCCATCCGGTCGGGTTCCAGTGGGTCATGGAGGCCAAGGCGCGCGGCGCCAAGGTCTTCCACATCGACCCGCGGTTCACGCGCACGAGCGCGCACGCGGACCAGCACGTCACCATCAGGGCGGGCACCGACATCGCCTTCCTCGGCGGCGTGATCAACCACATCCTCACGCACGACCTGTACTTCCGGGAGTACGTCGAGGCCTACACCAACGCGCCCTACCTGCTGAGCGAGCAGTACCAGGACACCGAGGACCTGGACGGGCTGTTCAGCGGCTACGACCCGCACACCGCGGCCTATGACGCGTCGAGCTGGTCGTACGCGAGCGTCCCCATGGACGCGCGGCCGGGCCACCACCTCAAGGAGGTGTCCGCCCCGTATCAGCACGGCGCGGGCGGCCCGTTCATCCAGGGTGCCGCGGGCGGCATCGAGTCCGACCCCACGCTGGAGCACCCGCGCTGCGTGTTCCAGGTGCTCAAGCGGCACTTCTCCCGCTACACCCCCGAGATGGTGGAGCGGATCTGCGGCGTGCCCCAGGATCTGTTCCTGGAGGTGTGCCGGGCCTGGACGGAGAACTCCGGGCGGGAGCGCACCGCCGCGCTGGTGTACAGCGTCGGCTGGACACAGCACTCGGTGGGCGTGCAGTTCATCCGGGCCGGGTCGATCATCCAGTTGCTGCTGGGCAACATCGGGCGCCCGGGCGGCGGGATCTTCGCGCTGCGCGGCCACGCCAGCATCCAGGGCTCCACGGACGTGCCGACCCTGTTCAACCTGCTGCCGGGCTACCTGCCGATGCCGGACGTGACGCACGAGGACCTGACCACCTACCTGGACGGGATCCGCGGCCGCGGGCAGAAGGGGTTCTGGGGCGCCGCCGACGCCTACATGGTGTCGCTGCTCAAGGAGTACTGGGGCGACGCCGCGACGGCGGAGAACGACTACTGCTTCGACTACCTGCCCCGGATCAACGGCGACCACGGCACCTACCGGACCGTGATGGACATGGTCGACGGCGGCAAGGTCTTCGGCTACTTCCTGCTCGGGCAGAACCCCGCGATCGGCTCGGCCCACGGCCGGCTGCAGCGCCTGGGCATGGCGAACCTCGACTGGCTGGTCGTCCGCGACCTCACCATGATCGAGAGTGCCACGTTCTGGAAGGACGCGCCGGAGGTCGAGACCGGGGAGATCGTCACCGAGCGGTGCGGCACCGAGGTGTTCTTCTTCCCCGCGGCCTCGCACGTGGAGAAGGCCGGCACCTTCACGCAGACGCAACGGATGCTCCAGTGGCGCGACCAGGCCGTCGAGCCGTCCGGGGACCAGCGGTCGGAGCTGTGGTTCTTCCACCAGCTCGGCGTACGGCTGAAGGAGAAGCTGGCCGGCTCGACCGACGAGCGCGACCGTCCCGTGCTGGACCTGGCCTGGGACTACGAGACGGAGGGCGACGAGCCCTCCGCCGCGGACGTGCTGCGCCACATCAACGGCATCGACCTGCGCACCGGGCGGACGGTCGACGGCTACCTCGACCTGAAGGCCGACGGCAGCACGATCTGCGGCTGCTGGATCTACAGCGGCGTCTACGCCGGCGAGACCAACCAGTCCCGGCGCCGCACCTCCCGCTTCGAGACCGGTCCGTACGACGCGGAGTGGGGCTGGACGTGGCCCCTCAACCGGCGTGTGCTGTACAACCGCGCCTCCGCCGACCCGCAGGGGCGGCCCTGGAGCGAGCGGAAGAAGCTGGTCTGGTGGGACGCGGAGGCGGGTGAGTGGACCGGCCACGACACCCCCGACTTCGAGAAGAACAAGCCGCCGGACTACAGGGCTCCGCACGGGGCGTCCGGCATCGAGGCCCTCGACGGCGACGACGCGTTCATCATGATGCGCGACGGCAAGGGCTGGCTGTTCGCCCCGGCCGGCCTGGCGGACGGCCCGCTGCCCACGCACTACGAGCCGCACGAGTCGCCGATGCGCAACCTGCTCTACGGCCAGCAGGGCAACCCGGTGCGCAAGGTCTACGGCCGGCCCGACAACCCGTCCAACCCCACGCCGCCCGAGGCGCACTCCGCGGTGTTCCCGTACGTGTTCACCGCGGCGCGGCTGACCGAGCACCACACGGCGGGTGCGATGAGCCGGCAGCTGCCCTACCTGGCGGAGCTCCAGCCGGAGTTGTTCGTGGAGGTCTCGCCGGAGCTGGCGGCCGAGCGGGGGCTGCGCCATCTGGACTGGGCCCACGTGGTCACCAGCAGGACCGCGGTCGACGCGCGCGTGGTGGTGACCGACCGGATGGCGCCGCTGCGGGTCGACGGACGGGTCGTGCACCAGGTCTGGATGCCGTACCACTGGGGCCAGACCGGCCTCACCAAGGGCGACGTGGTCAACGACCTCATCGGCGTGGTGGCCGACCCGAACGTGTTCATCCAGGAGAGCAAGGTGCTGACCTGCGACGTCCGGCCCGGGCGGCGCCCGAGGGGACCCGACCTGCTCGAGTACGTCGCGGACTACCGCCGGCGGGCCGGCATCACGGCGGAGACCGGCGCCCGGATAGCGACGGCGGGCGGCCGCGTCGAACGGGCGCACATCGAACCGGACCGGCCGGAGGAGCCGTCATGACGCAGGACAACAGCTTCTACGGGCCGCTCGCGGACCCCGCCGGGAACGCCGGCCACCGCGACCACCCGCCGCGGGTGGGCTTCTTCACCGATACCTCCGTGTGCATCGGCTGCAAGGCGTGCGAGGTGGCCTGCAAGGAGTGGAACGCCATCCCCGAGGACGGCATCGACCTGCTGGGCATGTCGTTCGACAATACCGGCATGCTGGGCGCGAGTTCGTGGCGGCACGTCGCCTTCGTCGAGCAGCAGCGCCCGCTCGGCCGCCAGGACGCGGGCCTGGCCGGCCTGCCCCTCGGCCCGTCCCGCACGGAGGAGACGGCCGAGGTGGTGGCCGACGCCCTGGAGGTCGCCAAGCGGGGCGGCGGCGACCTCGGCACGGCCCCGGTGGACCTGGGCTTCCCCTCCTTCGACCTGCCCGGCGCCGGGACGGGCGCGGAGGCCCGCACCGAGTTCCGCTGGCTGATGTCCTCCGACGTGTGCAAGCACTGCACGCACGCCGGCTGCCTGGACGTATGCCCCACCGGCGCGCTGTTCCGCACCGAGTTCGGCACGGTCGTCGTCCAGCCCGACATCTGCAACGGCTGCGGCTACTGCGTGTCCGGCTGCCCGTACGGCGTCATCGACCGGCGGCCCGACGACGGCCGGGCCTGGAAGTGCACGATGTGCTACGACCGGCTCCGCGACGACCTGGAACCTGCGTGCGCCAAGGCCTGTCCTACCGACTCCATCCAGTTCGGCCCGCTGGACGAGTTGCGCGAACGTGCCGACCGGCGCCTGGAGACACTGCACCAGGCCGGGGTGACCGAGGCACAGCTCTACGGCCGCGACCCCGACGACGGGGTCGGCGGGGACGGCGCGTTCTTCCTGCTGCTGGACGACCCGGAGGTGTACGGGCTGCCGCCGGACCCGGTCGTGCCGACCCGCGACCTGAAGTCGATGTGGAAGCACGCGGGCGTGGCGGCGTCGGCGCTGCTCGCGGCCTCGGCCGCGGTGTTCCTCGGCGGGGTGCGGAGGTGAGCGGCGACCGGACCGTGCGGCACGGCCGGGGCGGGCGCGACGACGACGGGAGCCGCGAGCGCTCCATGGTGCCGAAGGCGACGTTCCGCTCCTACTACGGGCGTCCGGTGCTCAAGCCGCCGGTGTGGGAGTGGAAGGTCCCCGCCTACCTGTTCACCGGCGGGCTGTCGGCCGGCGCCGCCCTGCTCGCGGCGGGCGCGGACCTGACGCGGCGTCCCGAACTGGCCCGGGCAAGCCGGGTCGGCGGCTTCGGTGCGCTGCTGGCGAGCGTGTACCTGCTGGTCGCGGACCTCGGGCGGCCGGAGCGCTTCCACCACATGCTGCGGGTCGCCAAGCCGAGTTCGCCCATGTCGGTGGGCACGTGGATCCTGGTCGCGTACGGGCCCGGCAGCGCGCTGGCGGCCGCGGCCGAGGTGCTGCCCGCGGGCGTGCGCGCCACACTGCCCGGGAAACTGCTGCGCGCCTCGGCTCGCCCGGCCGGGCTGTCGGCGGCCCTCTTCGCCCCCGGCGTCGCCTCGTACACGGCGGTGCTCCTGTCGCAGACGGCCGTACCGGCGTGGCACGACGCCCGCCGCGAACTGCCCTTCGTCTTCACCGGGTCGGCCGCGGCGAGCGGCGCGGGGCTGGGCATGCTGCTGGCCCCCGTGGCCGAGGCGGGGCCCGCCCGGCGACTGGGTGTGGCCGGCGCGGCGGCCGAAATCGTCGCCTCCCGGCTCATCGGCCGCCGACCGGGCCTGGTGACGGAGGCGTACACCATGGGCCGCCCGCACCGGCTGCGCAGGGCGTCGGAGTACCTCACCCTGGGCGGCGCGGTGACCGCGCTGACCCTGGCCCGGCGCAGCCGCGCCGCGGCGGCCGTGGGCGGGCTGGCCCTGCTGGCGGGCAGCGCGCTCCAGCGCTTCGGCACGTTCGAGGCGGGCGTCGTCTCCACGAAGGACCCCGCCTACGTGGTCAAGCCCCAGCGCGAACGCCTCGACGCCCGCACCGACGGCGACGGCGCCCCCGGCGGGGGGTGAGCCCCGGTCGTCCACCTTTCGCGGGCCCGTGGTCGGCGCGGCGGCCGAGATCGTGACCTTCCGGCTCGTCGACCCGCGAGCGGGCCTCGCTGACGAGACGACGCGCGCAAGGTGCCGGGGTGCGCGTCCACCCCCGCCTTGCCCCTGGTTACAGGCCCTCCCCGGGGGCTCCACCCGGGGTACGACCGCCTGCTCGGGCCGGTCCTTCCGGCCCCGATCGGGAGGGGAAAGGTGCCGCCGAGGCAACCGCGGGCCCCGGATCACCATCCCGCGGCCCTGGGCTCCGCGCCGGTGTGGCGGGAGCGCGCCACGGCATCAGGCGCCGTACGCTGGGCCGCAGCAAGGCCGGACGAAGGTGCTGCCGATGGACCGCGACCAGACCGCCACCGCTGCCTCCCCGTCGGCCGACGTGCGCCGCCGGGTGCCCCGCACCGACGCGCTGCTCGCCGACCCCCGGCTCGCCGCCGCCGCGGAGCGGCTCGGGCGGACCGTGGTCAAGGAGGTCGTGGCCGGGGTGCAGGAGCGGGCGCGTGCCGGAGAGGCGCCCGTCGACGAACTCGCCGAACTCGCCGTCGCGGCGCTCCCGGCGACCGCCGCCGGGCTGCGTCCGGTGCTCAACGCAACCGGGGTGCTGCTGCACACCAACCTCGGCCGCGCCCCGTTGTCGCGGGCGGCCCGCGACGCCGTGCTGGCCGCCGCCGGGACGACCGACGTGGAGCTGGACCTCGCCACCGGCGCGCGCTCACGGCGGGGGCGCTCCGCGCTGCGGGCGCTTCTGCGGCAGGTGCCGGACGCCGAGGCGGCGCATGTGGTCAACAACGGCGCCGCGGCGCTGGTGCTGGTGGCCACGGCGCTGGCCCGGGGCCGGGAGATCATCGTCAGCCGCGGAGAGCTGGTGGAGATCGGGGACGGCTTCCGGCTGCCCGACCTGCTGGTCTCCACCGGCGCCCGGCTGCGCGAGGTCGGGACGACCAATCGCACCGCGCCGGAGGATTACGCCGCGGCCGTGGGGCCGGACACCGGGTTCATCCTGAAGGTGCACCCCTCCAACTTCCGCATCACCGGCTTCACCCGCGACGTGCCCGTGGCGGAACTGGCGCGGCTCGGCGCGCCGGTGGTGGCCGACATCGGCTCCGGCCTGCTCGTCCCCGACCCGGTGCTGCCGGACGAACCCGACGCGACCGGGTGGCTGCGCGCGGGGGCGTCCCTGGTCACCGCCAGCGGTGACAAGCTGCTGGGCGGGCCGCAGTGCGGCCTCGTGCTGGGCCGCGCCGACCTGGTGCGGCGGCTGGCCCGCCATCCGCTGTCCCGCGCGCTGCGCGTGGACAAGCTGACCCTCGCGGCCCTGGAGGCGACCCTCCGCGGCCCCGCCACACCGACCCGGAGAGCACTGCACGCCGACCCCGCACGGCTGCGGGAGCGGGCCGGGCGTCTCGCCGCCGGGCTGCGCGCCCACGGGTTCGACAGCCACGCGGCCGACTCCCAAGCGGTGGTCGGCGGCGGCGGCGCGCCCGGCGTCACCCTGCCCAGCGCCGCCGTGTCGCTGCCCGCCGCGTACGCCGCCCTGCTGCGGCGGGCCGATCCCGCGGTGCTGGGCCGGGTGGAGGACGGCCGGTGCCTGCTCGACCTGCGGGCCGTGCCGGAGGAGGCGGACGAGGAACTGGCGACGGCCGTGCGCCGGACCGGCACCCTGCCGGGGACGGGGAGCTGAGATGCATGTCGTCGCCACCGCCGGCCACGTCGACCACGGCAAGTCGGCACTGCTGCGGGCCCTGACCGGAATGGAGCCCGACCGCTGGGCGGAGGAACGGCGGCGCGGCATGACGCTGGACCTCGGGTTCGTGTGGACGCGGCTCCCCGGCGCCGGCGACCTGGCCTTCGTGGACGTACCCGGACACGAACGCCTGGTGGGCAACATGCTCGCCGGCGTCGGCCCGGTTCCCGCGGTGCTCTTCGTGGTCGCCGCCGACCAGGGCTGGCAGCCGCAGTCCGAGGAGCACCTCGCCGTCCTGGACGCCCTCGGCGTACGCCATGGCGTCCTCGCCGTCTCGCGCCGCGACCTGGCCGACCCCGACGCCACCCGGAAGGAGGCCAGAGCCCGCATCGCGGAGTCCTCCCTCGGCGAGGTGGAGTGCGTGGCCGTCAGCCCCGTCACCGGCGCCGGGCTCGACGACGTGCGGGCGGCCCTGGTCCGGCTGGCGGGCGGCCTGCCCTCCCCTGATCCCGCGGCGGACGTGCGGCTGTGGGTCGACCGCTCCTTCACGGTGCGGGGCCGGGGCACGGTCGTCACCGGAACGCTGGCCGCGGGCACCGTCCGGGTCGGCGACCACCTCCACCTCGCCCGCGACGGACGGCCGTTGCGCGTGCGCGGCCTGGAGTCCCTGAAGGAGCCCCGGCAGGAGGTCGGCGCGGTCGCCCGGGTGGCGGTCAACGTGACCGGACCCGGCGCCGGGTCCGTGCGGCGCGGGGACGCGCTGCTGACCCCGGACCGCTGGCTGACCACCGACCTCGTCGACGTGCGGCTGCGCGGCGACGCCGCTGGCGACCTGCCCCGCGAGCTCATGCTGCACGCCGGTTCGGCCGCCGTGCCGGTGACGGTCCGTCCGCTCGGCGACGACAGCGCGCGGCTGCGACTGGCCACGGCGCTGCCCCTGCGGGTCGCCGACACCGCCCTGTTGCGCGACCCGGGACGTCACCGTATCCCCGCGGGGGTCACCGTCCTCGACGTCCGTCCGCCCCGGCTGACCCGCCGTGGCGCGGCGGCGGCACGGGCCGGTGAGCTGCGGGCCCGCCCCGAAGCCGCGGACGGGGCGGCGGAACTGCGCCGCCGAGGGCTGGTCCGGCGCGCGGACCTGCTCGCCATGGGCGTACGGCCACCGGGCGACCCGGTGACGGGCGACTGGCTGGCGGACCCCGGCCACTGGACGGCGCTGCGCGACCGGCTGCGCGCGACGGTCGAGGAGCACGCCGTACGCAACCCCCTGGAGCCGGGCATGCCCCTGGAGGCGGCCCGTCAGGCGCTCGGGCTGCCGGACCGTTCCCTGGTGGAGGCGCTCGCCGCGGCCGCGCCCGGCCTGCGCCAGGGCGACGGCCGGCTGTACGGGAGCCGCGCGCGCCCGAGGCTGCCTCCCGCGGCCCAGGCCGCCGTCGAGTCGGTGCGCGCCGACCTGGCGCGTACGCCGTTCCGCGCGCCCGAGGCCGATCGGCTGGAGCAACTCGGGCTGACCCCGAGGCTCCTCGCGGCGGCCGAATCCGCGGGGGCGCTGCTCAGGATCGGCGAGGGCATCGTGCTGCTGCCGGGCGCGGACGCGCGGGCGGCGGCCGTACTGGCGCGCCTGGGGCAGCCGTTCACCGCGAGCGAGGCACGCCGGGCGCTGGACACCACCCGGCGGGTCGTCATCCCGCTGCTGGAGCACCTCGACCGGCAGGGCCGCACCGTCCGCCTGGACGGTGCCCTGCGCCGCTGCGCGGGCTCCCCCGACGCGGGGCACGGGCGCGATGCGCGGTGACGCCCGGGGGCCGGCCGGCCGGCGGAGACGGACGGGAATCGAACCCGCCTGCCCGAGTTGCTCGGACACCTCGGTTTTGAAGACCGGGGGGGCCACCAGGCTCCCTGACGTCTCCCTGCCGGGCCGGACGCCCATCGAACCTCCGGCCCCCACCCAAGTCAACGCGCCACACGGCGGTGTCACCCGGGCACGGGCCACCGCGGTGCCGGTGCCCACCGCGAGAGGACCACGACGGTCATGACGGGAACCGGCGTCCGGCAGGACAGCGTGCGGCTGACGCAGTACGCCCACGGCGGCGGCTGCGCCTGCAAGATCCCCCCGGGGGAACTGGAGGAGATGGTGGCCGGGCTGACCCCCGGGGGCCCGGCGGACTCCCCCGGGAGGGACCTGCTCGTCGGACTGGACACCGGCGACGACGCGGCCGTGGTCCGGCTGCCCGGCGGTCCCGGCGCGCGGGCGGTGGTGACCACCGCGGACTTCTTCACGCCGGTGGTCGACGATCCCTACGACTGGGGCAGGATCGCCGCGGCCAACGCCCTCTCGGACGTCTACGCCATGGGCGGCACCCCGCTCGTGGCGGTGAACCTCCTGAGCTGGCCGCGGGACCTGCTGCCGCTGGAGCTGGCCCGGGAGGTGCTGCGCGGCGGGCTGGACGTCGCGACCCTGGCGGGCTGCGCCGTCGGGGGCGGCCACAGCGTCGACGACCCGGAGCCGAAGTACGGCATGGCCGTCACCGGCACCGCCGACCCGGACCGCCTGCTGCGCAACGACGCCGGCCGGCCCGGGGTGCCGCTGTCGCTCACCAAGCCCCTGGGACTGGGCGTGCTCAACAACCGCCACAAGACGACCGGCGAGGTCTTCCCGCAGGCCGTGGAGACCATGACCACGCTCAACCGGGACGCCGCCGAGCGGGCGCTGGCCGGGGGCGCGGTGTGCGCGACCGACGTGACGGGTTTCGGGCTCCTGGGCCACCTGTACAAGCTCGCCCGCGCCTCCGGGGTGACCGCGGTGGTGCACGCCTCGGCGGTCCCGTACCTCGACGGGGCCGGGGCGGCCGCGGCGGACGGCTACGTCAGCGGCGGCACCCGCCGCAACCTCGCCTGGGTCGCCCCGCACACCGACTTCGGCGGCGCGGACGAGGTGACCCGGCTGCTGCTGGCGGACGCCCAGACCTCCGGCGGCCTGCTGGTGGCCGGGGAGGTGCCCGGTGCCCCCGTCATCGGGGAGCTGGTACCCGCAGGTGAGCACCGGCTCGTCGTCCGCTGATCGCCGCACGGAAGGCCCGACGAGCCGGAACAGTGGGTTGCCACGCTGTTTCTCCGGACTCGCCCACCAGCCCGGAGCACATCGTGACCATCACCCACGCCGACGTACGGGCCGCGGCCGCCCGCATCGCCGGGCACACCCGCCCCGCCACGCGGCGTGCTCGCCGGGTGGACCCGGGTGCCGATCGGCTTGAAGGAGCGGGTGCCGGAGTGCTCGCTGCGCTCCCCCGGCTGGAGTGTGCGGGCCGTCAGCTTGTCACCTGCCCGGCTTCGACGAGCCCGATACGAGGGCCATTGGGCGGGGCGAGCCGCGACCCCGGACCACGCGGCGCGCAGGCCCCCGGTTCCGGTGGCGCGCTGCGGGGTCCGGCGCCTTACTGGGAGGTATGCAGGCGACGACCCGCACACCCTTCCCCCGGCGCGACGGCACACCTCCCCGTGGCACGGTGACCCCGTGACGGACCGTGACGGCTTCGGACGCGCGCACGGAGTACTGTGCGGGGCGGCCGCGGGCGCGGCGGGCACGACGGCGCTCAACACCGTGGGCTACCTGGACATGCTGCTGCGCGGCCGCTCCGCCAGCTCCGCCCCGGCGACCACCGTCGAGCGGCTCTCCGAGGCCACGCACGTGCCGATCCCCGGCGACGACGGCGCCCGCCGCAACCGCATCTCCTCCCTGGGCGCACTCACCGGCATCGCGGCCGGGGCGGGCATGGGCGCGACGCTCGGGCTGGCCCTGGGTTGCGGCTGGCGCCCGCCGGCCGCCGCACTGACGGCGACGGCGACCGTGGGCGCGCTGATCGGCACCAACGGCCCGATGACCGTGCTGCGCGTGACCGATCCGCGCACCTGGTCGCGGTCGGACTGGATCTCCGACATCGTGCCGCACATCGCGTACGCCCTGGTCACCACTGCCGTTCTCACGGGGCTCCGGGCGGGACGCGTACGCATGCCGCGATAGGCGCCGGCAGTGGTGGGCGCGGCGCCGGGCCGGCGGGCCGATGGGATCGGTGAGCTCCATCGCGATCCGGCGCGGGACGGGGCGCGCGAAGGGACGCCGTCCGAAAGTGACCAGGAGGCCTTCGACGACGTGCCGGCGACGGTCGTCCGCACCGACGTGCGGGGCGAGGCAGGACGCGGGACGCCCCCCGCCCCGGGTTCACAAGGTGGCGTCGAGATCCTCGGCGTAGTACGCCACGGCCCCCCGGTAGCGTGCGATGTCCGGGTCGGAGCTGCTGTCCGCCAGCAGCGTCAGCAGGATTCGCATGGCCTCGCGGTGTCCGCCGGTGTTGTACAGGGCCATCGCCAGGAA
Organism: Actinacidiphila sp. bgisy160; assembly: GCF_057707815.1. Taxonomy (NCBI): domain Bacteria; kingdom Bacillati; phylum Actinomycetota; class Actinomycetes; order Kitasatosporales; family Streptomycetaceae; genus Actinacidiphila; species Actinacidiphila sp. bgisy160. The sequence continues at coordinate 33,592 of NZ_JBYIQW010000012.1, read as the reverse complement.
GGTCCGCAGCGCGCCGTCGTGGGGGAAGTCGATGAGGGCCACGCGCAGCAGGCGCACGGCCTCGTCGTACCGGCCGAGGACCCGGTAGGTGCTGCCCAGGCCCAGCAGCGCACCACGCCGGTCTTCCTCGGACAGCCCCGCCCCGCGCAGGGCCAGCTCGTAGAACGGCACCGCCTCCGCCTCCAGGCCGAGTACATCGTGCGCCCACGCCGCCTGGTAGGCCACCTCCGCGTCCCCCGGGAACCGCTCGGCGAGGGCGACCAGCCGCTGCCTCGCCGCCTCCGCCTCCCCGTGCTCACGCAGCGCCACCGCGGCCGCCAGCAGTTCGTCCCGCCCCTGATCGTTCTCGTTCATGAGCACATCCTGGCAGCTCCGCACCGGGGCGACACACGACCCCGGCAACAGTACGGACGTGAAGGAATACGCCCGCTGTCGACCGCTTGCTTCGCTTGGGACGCCATGCCACGGAAAGCCCGACTCCGCTTCACCTGGAGTGGTTTGACACCTCGCAAGACGCCGGCGGGGGCTGGGAACCCGGTATGGGTGGCAGAGCCGCGCATTGTCCGCGCGCACCGCGACGCCGGGGTCGACAGCGACCAGGCACCGGGCGAGCACGGCAGCACAACGAACTTCGGGGTGTCGGCCGCCCCCACGGCCACGGGAGCGGCGTCGTCTTCAGCGCGAGCCCCTCGCAGTCATCCGCTTCCACCGCTGAGACGCGGCCACTGGACGCGGCCACCCCGCCCCGGACACCCGTCCCGGCTCGGTTCACGCGGCCGCGGCGCCAGGGATCGGCACGGGGCGGGGGTGGTGGAGGCGCAGGCGCTCGACCCTGCCCGCGGGGTCGTGGGTCATCAGCCAGGCCACGGCGGGCGGGCAGTGGTCGGGGTTGTCCGGCGGGTTGGCGATGTCCATCTCCCAGACGGTCAGCGAGCGCCCGGCGACGGCGTGGGCGAGGCGCTGGCGGACACCGGCGGTCAGGTCACAGTCCATGCCTCGGATCAGCAGGTCCCTGCCTCCCACGCGCTCCTTTCCGCTGAGCAGGGCGACCTCGGGGGACCAGCGTTCCCGCAGGAGATCGGCGAAGTGGCCGCGTTCGGCCGCGGCGAGGGTCTCGTGCGCCTCGGTCCTGCTGGCCCGGGTGCGCCGCGCGGTGTCGTCGTGGGCGCCGTCCGCGGTGTCGGCGAGGGCCCGGGCGAGCTTGGCCCGGGCCTGGCTGAGCCGGCTGCGGACGGTACCGACGGGCAGCCCGCAGGCGGCGGCGATCTGCTCGTACGAGCTGACGCCGGCGGTGAAGTGGCGCAGCACGAGCGGAAGCCGCAGCGTTGGGGAGAGCTGCTCGATGGCCTCCCAGATCCAGTCCCGCAGCGCGTTGTGCTCCAGCCAGCGCTCGGGGCCGGAGTCCGCCGCGCGCACGACGAGGTCGTCGAGGGGACCGGTCGGGACCGTGCCGCGCAGCAGGGAACGGGCGCCGTTGCGGACGACCATCCGCAGCCACGGCCCTACCGCGGCGGGGTCGCGGACGTCGCCCACGCGGCGCAGCGCCGTCAGCGCGGCGTCCTGCAGCACGTCGTCCACGTCGGGCCCCGGGCCCAGGATGCTCAGGGCGACGGCGCGCATACCGGCCCGGTGCCGCTCCAGGAGCAGGCCGAGCGCGGCGACGTCACCGACCTGCGCTGCCCGGGTGAGCGCGACGTCCTCGGCGCCGGCGGCCACGGACTCGTCCAGACTCATTGCGTCCCTTCCGCTGTCGTCCCTCTCCGGCGGATGCTACGGCGCCGGCGCGACGACCCGGAAACGCCTCCGGCGCGGAAGGGCTCGACAGCCCGCCACGGGAAGCGCGGCCGCCGGCGGCGCACGGCCGACCGGATGGCCCGGGCGCGCGCCGCGCCCTGCGGCAGCCGGCGGGTCCGGGAGAGGAAGGTCACCGTGCGTCGTCGTTCCCGATCACGCCGACAACGCCATGACCTCACGTTACGGCCGGACAAGCCCGCCGCGCGGGTTCCGGCGGCTGGCGCGGTTCGGTGGCCGGGGTGTTCGGCTTCCCCGGCGAGCGCGTCGAGCTGAACCCCAACAAGCCGGCCCACCCCATCAGGGGCGTTCGGGCCGCTCCGCGAGGAGCGTGACGACACGGCGCTTCGCGCCCGCGGCGGGCTCCTGGACCAGGCGCGCCGTGACGGTGAGCCCGGCCTCCTCGAGCAGCGCGGCGAGCCTCGGTGCCGGCAGCATGTGGAGCCCGTACGAGACCGGGTGGCCGCCGTACGCGCGCTCCGGACGCAGGTGCTCGTCCTCGCCCACCCAGCCGGCGAGCATCAGATGGCCACCCGGCGCCAGGACCCGCCGGAACTCGGCGAACACGACGGGCAGCAGTTCGGGCGGCGTGTGGTGGGTGGAGTAGTAGGCGAGGACTGCGCCGAGTTCGCCGTCGCCGATGTCGAGCGCCGTCATGGACCCCACGGTGAAGCGCAGGTGCGGATGGGCCCGCCGGGCCACCTCGACCATCCGCGGCGACAGGTCGACGCCGTACGCGGGCACCCCCAGGCCGGCGAGGTGCGCCGTCACGTATCCCGGGCCGCACCCCAGGTCCGCCAGCGGTCCGCGGCCGGCGGTGCGGACGGTCTCGGCGAAGGCGGCCAGCATGGCGCGGGAGAGCGGATCCAGCCCGGCCGGGGTGCTGACCTGTGCGGCGTAGTCGGCGGCGACGGTGTCGTACGACTCCCGTACCGCGGCGAGGTAGGCGTGTTCGGGCACCGGGCGAGCCTAGCCGTCCCGGAGGTCAGCACAGGACCTGGAGTGCTCCGGGCCTGATCCGCGCGGTGACCGGGAGGGCGGCCTCCACCTCGCCGTCCGCGCCGTAGGGGACCGCGCGGTCGGCCTCGATGCGGATCTCCTTGCCGCGCACGATCTCGACCTGGGGGCGCGCGACGTGCGCGCCGGTCTTGAGTTCGTTCATCAGCGTGAAGAAGAGGCGGCGCGGCGCGTCGTGGATCACGACGACGTCGAGCAGGCCGTCGTCGACCCGGGCGCCGGGCGCGATGGCCCGGCCGGAGCCGTAGTAGCCGGAGTTGGCGGCGACGACGGTGTAGCCGCGGCGTTCGTGGACGACGCCGTCGACGGTGACGCGGTAGGCGGCGGCGCGCCAGCCGGCCACGGCGCGCAGGCCGCCGGCGTAGTAGGAGGCCGGACCGCGCAGCAACCGGGCGGTGTTGGCGTGGTGGTTGGCGACCGCGTCGACGCCGGCGTAGACGCTGCCGAGGACGACGCTCCGGTCGTGGACCGCCGACTCGACCTCGATGGTGTCGACGGCACGCGGCTCGTCGTGCAGCAGGATCCGGGCGAGTTCGGCGGGACCGCGGGGCAGGCCGAGGGCGCGCGCGAAGTCGTTGCCGCGGCCGGCGGGTACCAGGCCGAGGACGGTGCCGGTGCCGCTGAGGGCGCCGCCGATGCCGCCCACGATGCCGTCGCCGCCGACGGCGAGGACGACGTGACCGCGCTCGCCGGCCCGGCGCGCCAGTTCCTGCGCGTGCCGGAGGCTGTCGCTGTACGCGGTCTCCAGTTCCGCGCCCGCCTCCCGGAGCAGTTTCGCCAGCGGGAGGAGGGCCGCCGCCCCGGTGGAGCCCCCGGCGGTGGGGTTGACGACGGCCGTGAACTGTCGCATGGGCGTGCCTCCGGGGCGGGGACGGCGGATCGGCGGGCGGGTGCGGAGGTGAGGTCGGTCCGGGCCGGTGGTGGCCGGTCAGCGGGTGGGCAGCAGGATGCCGGGGTTGAGGAGTCCGTCGGGGTCGAGCGCGTCCTTGACGGCGCGCAGGGCCTCGATGCCGAGCGGGCCCGCTTCCCGGACGTACCAGTCGCGGTGGTCGGTGCCGACACCGTGATGGTGGGTGATGGTGCCGCCAGCGGCGAGGATGGCCTCGTTGGCGGCCTCCTTGGCGGGGGTCCAGTGCGCCACGGGGTCCTCGCCCTGCGCCGAGACGACGGTGAAGTAGAGCGAGGCGCCGTTCTCGTAGACGTGCGAGATGTGGCACATCACCAGCGGCGGGGTGCCCGCCGCGGACAGCGTCGCCGTGAGCGCCTCGCGCACGGAGTCGTACAACTCGGGGATCCGGGACCAGAAAGTGGCCGTCTCAAGTGTCTCGGCGAAGGCACCCGCGTCGAGGAGCGAGTCCCGCAGATAGGGGGCGGAGAAGCGGCCGTGCGCCCAGCGCTCGCCGGGCTCCTCCCCCAGGTACTCGCCGCCGCACGCGCGCAGTACGGCCGACGCCTGCTCCCGGCGCAGCGCGGTGTCCTCCGCGGTGCCCTCGTAGCCGGCGATCGCCGTGCAGCCGGCGGACGCCGGGGTGCCGGAGCCGATGGCCCCGGGCTGGGCGAGGCCGACCATCGTCTCGGTCTCGTCGGACAGGCGGAGCACCGTCGGGCGCGGCCCGTCCTGGGCGAGCCGGCGCAGGGCCGCGGTGCCGTCGGCGAAGGAGGCGAAGCGCCAGCCCTCGTAGACCTTGGCCTGGGGAAGCGGGCGGATCCGCACCGTCACGGAGGTGATGACGCCCAGCCCGCCCTCGGAGCCGAGGATCAGCTGGCGCAGGTCGGGGCCCGCCGCGGAGCGGGGGGCCCGGCCAGCGTCGAGGGTTCCCCGCGGGGTGGCGACGGTCAGGCCCAGCACCATCTCGTCGAAGCGGCCGTAGCCGGCGGAGGCCTGGCCGCTGGAGCGGGCGGCGGCGAATCCGCCGATGGTGGCCCACTCGTAGGACTGCGGGAAGTGGCCGAGGGTGAAGCCCTGTTCGGCCAGGAGCGCCTCGGCGTCGGGGGCGCGCAGGCCCGGCTGGAGGATCGCGGTCCGCGAGACGGGGTCCAGCGACAGCAGCCGGTTCATGCGGCGCAGGTCCAGGGCGAGGAAGGGGCGCCGCCGTTGCGGGGCGAGGCCGCCGACGACGGAGGTGCCGCCGCCGAAGGGGACGACGGCCAGGCCGTGTTCGGCGCAGACGGCGAGCACGGCGAGGACCTCGTCGTGGCCGGCGGGCAGCACGACGGCCGCCGGGGTGTCGTCGACGTCGCCGCCGCGGATGCGCAGCAGGTCGGGGGTGGACTTGCCGCGCGTGTGGCGGATCCGGGTCTCGGCGTCCGTGCGCACGTGGGCCGGGTCGCCCACGCAGTCGACGAGGTCCTGACGGGCCGCCTCGGTGAGCGGGGACCCGGGTACGGCGATGTCCTCCAGGGCGGCGGGTTCCGCGCCGCGGGGCTTGACGCCCAGCAGATCGCGCAGCAGGCCGATCACGGTGTCGGGCAGCGGGGCCGCTTCGGCCGGGTCGCCCCAGCCGCTCCACAACATGTCCACGGGCTCGTCCTCACCGGTCGTTTCCGGGGGTGCGGTCTCCTGCGGCCCCCGCTGGGCGTTACACTGTGACACATGACGCCTATTCGTCACAACCAGTCGGACAGCGACCCGGTGCTCGACGCGGTCCACGACTGCGTCCTGGCCGTCGGCGTCCGCCGCACGACCCTGACCGACGTGGCCCGCCGCGCCGGCGTCTCCCGCATGACGCTCTACCGGCGGTGGCCCGACGTACGCACCCTTGTCGGCGACCTGATGACCCGGGAGTGGGTCTCGGTCGCGGTGGAGGCGATGCCCGAGCGGCGCGCGGGCACCGGCACGCGGACGCGTCTGGTCGAGGGACTGGTGGCGGGGGTGCGCGCCTTCCGCGCCCACCCGCTGTTCGTCAAGATCCTCGACGTCGACCCCGAACTCCTCCTCCCCTACGTACTGGACCGCCGGGGCGCCAGCCAGGACGCGCTGCTGAAGCTGGTCTCCGGGGCGCTGGCGGAGGGCCACGCCGACGGTTCGGTCCGCGCCGACCACCTGGACCGGCAGGCCCGTTCCGTGCTGCTGGTCGTCCAGTCGTTCACGCTCTCGCTGCGCACGATGACCGACGAGGACGACCCCGACCTGAACTCCGCGGCCTTCCTCGGGGAGCTGCGGGACATCCTGGAGAGGACCCTCACCCCATGAGCCCCACGAGCAGCCCGGCCCCCTCCCCCGCGTCCTCGCTCACCGCCGCCCGGCGCGCCCGCGAACTGACCGGACTCGCCGCCGGCGAGCAGGTGGACGTCCTCGTCGTCGGCCTCGGCGCCACCGGCGCGGGCGCCGCCCTCGACGCGGCGTCCCGCGGGCTGTCGGTCGCCGCGATCGACGCCCACGACCTGGCCTTCGGCACCTCCCGGTGGAGCTCCAAGCTGATCCACGGCGGCCTGCGCTACCTGGCCTCCGGCCAGTTGGACGTCGCGTACGAGAGCGCGGTGGAGCGCGGCGTGCTGATGGAGCGCACCGCCCCCCACCTCGTCCGGGCCCAGCCCTTCGTGCTGCCGCTGACGCCACTGGTCTCGCGCGGCCAGGCCGCGCTGGCCTGGTCCGGTTTCCGGGCCGGCGACGCGCTGCGCCTGTCGGCACGGACGGCGCGGGCCACGCTCCCGGCGCCGCGCCGGCTGTCCGCGGTGGAGACCCGCCACCTCGCCCCGTCCCTGCGCACCGCGGGACTGCGTGGCGGCCTGCTGTCCTGGGACGGCCAACTCGCCGACGACGCCCGCCTGGTGACCGCGATAGCGCGCACCGCCGCGGCACACGGGGCGCGCGTCCTGACGCGGGTGCGCGCGCTCTCGCTCAGCGGCTCGGGCGCCCTCGTACGCGACGAGCTGACCGGCGAGGAACACACGATCCGGGCCCGCGCGGTGGTCAACGCCTCCGGCGTGTGGGCGGGCGGCCTGGTCGACGGCGTACGGCTGCGGCCGTCCCGGGGCACGCACCTGGTCCTGCGCTGCGAGGGCCTCGGCGGCCCGCCCGCGGGCCTGCACATCCCGGTCCCCGGCGAGTCCAACCGCTTCGTGCTCGTCCTGCCGCAGGGCGACGGCCGGGTGTACGTCGGGCTGACCGACGAGCCGGTCGACGGCGCCGTCCCCGATGTGCCGGAGGTGCCCGAGACGGACATCGGCTTCCTGCTCGACGTGCTCGGCACGGCGCTCGACGTCCCCGTCCACCGCGACGACGTCGTGGGGGCGTTCGCCGGGCTGCGCCCGCTGCTCGACACTTCCGCCGACGGCTCGGGCCGCACCGCCGACATCTCGCGCAAGCACGCGGTGCTCACCTCGGCCGAGGGGGTGGTGACCGTCGTCGGCGGCAAGCTCACCACCTACCGCCGCATGGCCCAGGACGCCGTCGACGCGGCCGTCACGGCCGGGGGGCTCGGCGCCGGCCCCTGCCGCACCACGTCGCTCCCGCTCGTGGGCGCCGCCGCGCCGCACGTGCTCACCGGCCTGCGGGCCCCGCGCCGCCTGGTCCAGCGCTACGGCACCGAGGCCCCCGCCGTGCACGCCCTCGGCGCCAAGGACCCCGCCCTGCGGGAACCGGTCGTCGCCGGCCACCCCGTCACGCGGGCCGAACTGGTGTGGGCGGTACGCCACGAAGGCGCGCTCGACGCCGGCGACCTCCTCGACCGGCGCACCCGTGTCGGGCTCGTCCCGGCCGACCGCGAGGCGGCGCTGAAGGCGGCCGAAGAGGCACTGTCCGGGGCGTGAACCCATCCGGGGTCACCGGAGGGCGGCGCCTCCGGGTGCGCGGTCCGCGGCGTCCCAGCCGGGTTCGAGGCGGTCGAGGAGCGTGCGCAACGCGGGGTCCGTATGCTCCTCGTCGCCTTCCATGAGGGGAGCGAGCAGCAGCAGACGGGCCTCGCCGCGTGCACGTTCCCCGCTCATGCCCAGCCCCTCGAACACAGGGATGAGGAGTCGCGCCCACTCGGCCACCTGTCGCGCGTGTACGGGCCGTGGCGATCGGGCTTCAGCGTGGCGGCCGCGATCAGCTCGAAGTACAGCGGCAGCAGCGGACGGCGCTCGGGCCTGCGGATCTCCTCCCACAGCGCCTCCGGCAGGCGGCGCATACCCGCCGCGTCCCGGGGGGTGCCCGTGGCGGCGAGGACCTGGCGAAGCGCAGCATCGGCCTGCTCGTGTCCCGGGCGAGCGCCTGGTCGACCCGGCGTTCCTTGCCGCCGAAGCAGTGGAGGAGCATCCGGTCGCTGGTCCCGCGCCCGGCACCGTCCCGGCCGCGGACCCCTGCGCCGCCGCGGAGCCCGCCGTACCCGGGCCCGGCTGGACCGCACGTCCGGACTGGACGGAATGTACAGGCCCCGCGTTCCGTCGCCGAGGCGGCGGGCCCGGCGCGTACTCAGGCCGCGTCGAGGTCCTGGTGGATCGCGCGGGAGACCGCCTCGACCGTCGCAACGCCGGAAGCCATCGTCGCGTCGTCGTCGGTGAGCACCGTGATGCTGTAGTCGTGGCCGCCGCCGGTGAAGGCGCCCAGGCTGTGCACCCGCCAGCCGTGGGTGGCGCGGGAGAGCCAGCCGTTCTTGACGTGGACGGCCACGGAGTCCGGGGCGCCCGCGGGGGTGCCCCAGCGCTGGGAGGGGACGACCTCGTTCATGAGCCTGAGCGCATAGGCGCGCGCGTCGTCGGCGAGCACGGGGTTCGGCGCCGTGAGCAGGTCCATCAGCTTCTGCTCGTCCCCGGCGGTGATCCGGGTGAGGCCCCAGGCCCCGCCGCCGGCCGCCACGGTGTGGCTCATGCCGGCGGCGGACAGGAAGTCGTTGACCTCGGCGACGCCGAGCTGCTTCCACAGCGCGGTCGTGGCGTCGTTGTCCGACTTCGTGATCATGGCGGTGGCGAGCCCGGCCTCGCGGGAGGTGAGGTGACGGTGGTGCTGCCGTACGTCCCGGAGGAGGGTCGCCAGGACGGTGACCTTGACCGTGCTGGCGGAGTCGAAGTGCTGGTCCGCACGCAGTGTGCACGACGTGCCGGTCGTGCGGTCGTGCAGGGAGAGGGCGGTGCGGGCGGTGCTGCCGGCCAGGGCCGTCGTGATGTCCCGCTGCAGCTTCGCGGCCAGTCCGGGCGCCGCCGAGCTGCAGCTCACCTGGGGCGTCGCGGCGACGGCCTGCGCCGTCGCGGCTCCCGCGGCCACGGGGACCGCCACACCTGCGACGACCGCGGCGGCCACGACGCGCCGGGATATTCGGGTATGACCCATGTCACTCCGTCCATCGGGTTGCTGCCGTCCGGCTGACTGCCCAGTGTGGGCGGACGGTTGGGCAGGACGGGATGTGATGTCGGCTACGCGAAAGGGGCGGCGAGGGCTGCCGAGGGCCCGTCGGCGCCGTGTCACCCGGTCGCCGGAGCGTTCACCGGGGTATGGCACAGGGGGGTCCGCGGGGCGGCGACAGGGCGGCGGCAGAACACCGTTGCGGGGCGGCCGCCTGGCGCCGCCTGCGCCCCAAGTCCGGCGCGGCGAGCCGTCGTTGAGCGGCGGGTGCTGCGCTGTAGCGGCGGGCGCTACGCGTCGCCACCGGCCGGGAGGGCGAGCAGCCACTCCGGCCGTCGGTCATCCTTCCGGGCGAGCCCCGCTCCACGCGTCGAACACTTGTCCGACCCGTGGCGATATGCCCCTGATGTGATGAAGCTCGCATCCCGCGCGGGCCACCCGCCCCGCGTCCGCGCATTACCTCCGGCGTAATCGACCGGCCCGCGAGGGCCCGGCAGGATCAGGGACATCCGGCAGGACGGACACCGGACACCACGACCCAGGGAGCAGCCATGACCGCCTACGCCGTCGGCCACCTTCGTCCCGGAAAGCCCCATGAGGAGGTCTTCACCTACATGGACCGCATCCAGGACACCATGGACCCCTTCGGCGGCCGCTTCCTCGTCCACGGCGCGGCCGTGGAGGCCGTCGAGGGGCAGTGGCCCGGGACCATCGTCCTGATCGGGTTCCCGGACATGGACCGGGCGCGCGCCTGGTACCGGTCGAGCGCCTACCAGGAAATCCTTCCGCTCCGCACCCGCCACCTGGAGGGCGAGGTCATCCTCGTCGACGGCGTCGGCGCCGGCTACGACGTCACCAGGACGGCCGCGCGGCTCAGGGAGGAGGCCAGGCGGACGGGCGCGCTGCCGGCGTGACCGGCCGCACCCCACGATGCCGCCGGCCTCGGTTCGGTCACGTCGAGGGGCGGGAAGTGCGCTCCGAGTTCGTCGGCCGCCGCCCGGCCGCGGCGCTCGTCGCGGCCGCCGACGTGCACGCTGCGCCCCAGCTCGATCAGCCGGCGGGCGGTCTCCCGGCCGAGAGCTCTCGTGCCTGTTCCTCACCCTCTTCCGCCCTGTACGGGTAGCCCGGCGCGTGAGCCCGCCTGATCACCTGAGGGGTGTGGACTCCCACGGATCGCGCGACGGCCCCGGGCCGGGAAGGGCTCAGGCCCCCGTCACTGGCCCACCCGGCCGTCGACGCACTCACGCAACAGGTCGGCGTGCCCGCAGTGCCGGGCGTACTCCTCGATCCGGTGCACCATCAACTCCCGGACGGTGATCCCGTCCTTGCCCACGTGCGCGCCCAGATCCGGATGCTCGGCGAGCGCCGCGTCGGTGGCTGCCTGCTCACGTTCCAGATCGCGGTACGCGGCCTCGACCACGGCCTGATCGGCGGCGGCGCCCTCGAAGTCCGCGTCGCGCCGGCCGTACAGCTTCGGCAGCGGCTCGGCGTCGCTGATCCAGTTGCGCCAGTCCCGTTCCACCTCGGCGAGGTGCCGCACCAGGCCGAGCAGCGACATCGTCGACGGCGGGACGGAACGACGGGCCATTTGCTCCGCGTCCAGGTCCTGGCACTTCATCCGCAGGGTCATGCGGTAGTTCGTCAGGAAGTCCTGGAGGGTGGCGAGCTCACCGTCCGGACTCGGGCCTTCGCTGTTGCGGGGGTCGTCGTCCGGGTCGACCCACATGTCGGGGTAGACGGTCGCCCTGGTCCAACGTGGCACTTGATCGCTCATGCCCCGCATGATGGTTCGTGACGCCACGGGTCCGCCACCGAGTTTGTGCGGCGGAGGACGCCAGGGCCTGTCGTCACACGCATGCCTGCCCCGCGCCGCCTGGCACGGCGCCTCGCGTAGCCGCCGGTCGGGCGCCGGCGCGGACGAGCGCCATGCGCGCGGTGACCTGCCCGCCCTGCTCGACCGTCTGGAAGCCGGTGTTGCCGTTCAGGCCGGTCTTCGTGAGGCCCGGTCCGCGCGTCCAGCACTTCATGGCGGAGTCTTTGTCCCTCCCCACGTCGAGGCCTCGCTGGACGTCACGGAACTGCTGACGCTCGTCCAGCGCGGCTGATCCCCGCCCGTCACCCTGGGCGATTCACCCGTTCGGCGGCCCCTCGGTCGCGGCTTCGGGGCCGTCGGCATCTCATGGGCGTGACCGCATCCGCGTTCGAGTGGGAGGTCGCCGATGTACGACATGCGCGCCGAACCCATAGCGACGGAAGCCGGATCCGCCCAGTTGTGGCACGTTCTCCGGCTTGACGGAAGCGCCCTGTGCGGCCGTGCCCTCGCCGGCCGGCCCGTTCCGGCACCCGACGACGACTGCCGAGACGAGTACTGCACCCCCTGCATGACCGCGGTAGCCGCAGCGGCGTCACGTCGCGGCAGGCTCCGCCCCCTGGTCTGAGTCCCCCTCATCCCCGGCCGGCGGGGTTGGACCTGTCGGCTCCCCACGCCGCAAGTGGTACCACCGCCCGGCGTACGGAGGCTGCCGCTGCCGTGTTCGATGAAGCGGCGGTCCGACGGACGGCCGCATGCCCCTTGGGGGAGACGGGGTCGATGCGCCGCAGCATGCGGATTCCGGCCGGCGGTACGGGCCGGAGCGCGCCAGCGGGGTGTGCGCGGGAGGGGAAGTCAAGGCCGTCCGGTACCGGGGCGCTGCCCACGCCCGCGGCTACCGGTTCGATGGCCAGGGGCCATTCGTCGGCCTCGCACACGGTGCGGCGTACGAGCCCGGCGTCCTGGCGGGCCTGGTCGGCCTGGACGCGGATCGCCCCGTCCGATGGGGGGTCCACGCAGCGCTCGACGGCCAACAGGCAGGTCGAGCGTGACCTCCTCCTCGGCCGCGAGCGGATGATCGGGCGCGCACCGCATCACGATCGGTTCGGCGACGAGGCGCACACGCCGCGCCGGCACCCGCCGTGATCGGCTTCGCCGCCGTCCTGTCGGTGGGCACCGTCCTCGCGTCGTGACCAGCCTGCGCGGCGGCACTGCCGGCCGCTGACCGGGGACCCGGCCCCGGACGCCGCGCGTCCGGGGCCTGACACCGCAACGGAAAGTGGCTAGCCTGCCCGGATGATCCGCGCCGATACGCCCACCACGACCCGCCGGAGCCTGCTCGCCGCGGGCGGCGGGGCGCTCGCGGCGCTGGTGACGGCGTGCCGAGGACAGTCGGGCCCGGTGACCCGGCTGAGAATCGCGACGGGGGCGGTGGGCGGCCCGTACAACGCCTTCGGGCAGGCCCTGGCACAGGCCGCGGGGACGGGCGGGCAACGCCTGGAGGTCGTACCGCTGGCGACCGCGGCGAGCGTGGACAACCTCCGGAAACTGGATGCCGGTTCCGCGGAGCTCGCACTCACGATGGCCGACGCGGCCGAGGACGCGGTACTGGGACGCGAGATGTTCCCGCGCCCGGTCGCGGTGACCGCGCTGGCCCGCGTGTACGTCAACTACACGCATGTCGTGGTGCCGGCCCGGGGGCCGGTGCGCACGCTGGCTCAGCTCGCCGGGCGGCCCGTGGCCGCGGGCGCGTCGGGCTCGGGCGCGCAGGTCGTCGCGGAGCGGCTGCTGCGTGCGGCCGGGCTGACCGGCGCGCGGGCGGTGCGGGCACGCCAGCTGGAGGCGGCGGAGTCCGCCGCGGCGCTGCGCGACGGCGAGGTCGACGCGCTGATCTGGTCGGGTGGGGTGCCGACGCCGCTTCTCGCCGACCTCGCCCGGGAGCTGCCGCTGCGCTTCCTGGCCCTGGACGGTCATGTGGCGGGGCTGCGCGCCGTCTACGGGCCGGTGTACTGCGCGGTCACGATCCCGGCGGGCGCCTACGGGCTGCGGGAGCCGGTCGGCACGATCGGGGTGAGCAACTACCTCACGGCCCGGGCCGATGTGCCGGACCACGCGGTGCGTGAGCTGCTGGCCGTGGTGTTCGACCGCCGGCGGGTGCTGTTGGCGGAGGTGACGGCGGGCGCGCGCCTGGAGCCGCGGTTCGCGATCTCCACCGGGAGCGTGCCGCTGCACCCGGGGGCGGCGGCGTACTACCGCTCGGTGTTCGGCTGAGGAGGCAGGCGGAGCTCGAAGCGCAGCCCGTGCGGGGCGGCACCGCGAACGGTGAGGCTGCCGCCGCTGCAGCGGGCGATCTCGTCGGCGATGGCGAGGCCCAAGCCGCTGCCGGGCACGTTCTGGTGCCCGGGGACCCGGGCGAAGCGCCGCAGCAGGACAGGCAGATGGTCGGGTGGAACGCCCGGCCCGTCGTCGCCGACACACACCAGCAGCCGGTCCTCGCGGCGGGCGGCGTGGACGTCCACCCGGCCCCCGGACGGCACGAACTTGACGGCGTTGTCGAGGAGCGCGTCGAGGACCCGGCCGACGGCGTCGGGCAGCGTGCGGGCCCGCAGCCCGTCCTGGACGTCCGCACTGAGGCGCAGCCCCGAGGCGCTGAACACCGGCTCCCAGGCGGCGACGCGTCGTCGTACCGCCGCGGTGACGTCCTCGTCGGCGAGGGGGGCGTCGCCCGCTTCGACGCGGGCCAGGGCCAGCAGCCCGTCGAGGAGTTCCCCGAGCCGCTCGGCCTCGTCCAGGGCGCGGGCGTGCTCGGCGCGACCGGGGCCCGGGGTCAGGTGGGGCTCGACGTTCTCCAGTTGCAGGACGAGGGTGGCCAGGGGGTTGCGGAGCTGGTGGGAGGCGTCCGCGACGAAGTCGCGCTGGCGGCCGATGGAGTCCGCCACGGCCTCGGCCATGGAGTTGAAGTGGCGCCGCAGACGCCGCAGTTCCGGCGGCCCGGAGTCGGAGACCGCGCGGGACTGGAGGCTGCCGGAGGCGAGCCCCTCGACGGCGCGGTCCAGGTCGCGGACGGGGCGCAGCAGCCAGCGCGCGATCCCGGCGGCCACGAGCGCCGCGGCGGTGAACGCGGCGAGGGCGCCGACGCCGATCAGCCACCAGCGGACGGCGACGTCACGCCGGGCGGCGGCGGTGGGCACGGTGAGCAGCACGGCGCCACTGACCCGTTCGTCGCGGCCCACCGGCTCGGCCACCACGACGCTGCGCGGCCCCCACGGGCGCAGCGTCGGCAGCCGTTCGGTGGACCGCCCGGTCAGGGCCCGGCCGCTCGCCTCGGTGAACGCGCCGGCGGGGCTGCGGGAGCCGGAGCGGGCCAGGGTGCGCCCGGCGGTGTCGACGACGGTGACGCCGGCCCCGTAGAGCTGCGCGTAGCGCCGGATCTCGGCGGCCAGTTCGGCGCGGTCCGCGGCGCTGCGCGCCCGCTCGGCGAGGTCGGCGAAGCGTACGGCCTCGGCGCGGCGCTGCAGCAGCAGGTGCTCGGTGCGTTCACGGGCGTAGGCGTCGGCGAGTGGCAGCGACAGCAGGAGAGCCGCGGCGCCCATCAGGGCGGTGAGGACGGCGAGGAGGCGGCGCGTCACCGGCCGTCCCCGAGCCGGTAGCCGAAGCCGCGGACGGTACGGATGAGGGCAGGACGGCCGGTCTTGGCCCGGATGCCCGCGACGTGGACGTCGAGCGAGCGGGACGCGGCGAGGAAGGCGTCGCCCCAGATCCGGTCGAGGATCTCCTCGCGGGAGTGGGCCTCACCCGGCCGGGCGGCGAGGTGGGCGAGGAGGTCGAACTCGCGCCGGGTGAGGCGTACTTCGTCGTCGGCCACGGTGACGGTACGGCCGACGGGGTCGATCTCGGTGTCGCCGACGGTGACGGGCGCACCGGGCGGCGCGGGCCGGTCGCGCCCGGCGGCGGCCGGGCAGGTGCGGCGGCGCACGGTGTCGATCCGGGCGATCAGTTCCGCCATGCGGAAGGGCTTGACCACGTAGTCGTCGGCCCCGGCGCGCAGCCCTTGGACGATGTCGCGTTCCCCGCAGCGGGCGGTGACGACGATGAGCGGGGCACCGCAGACGGCGCGCAGCCGCCGCAGCAGCTCCAGCCCGTCCAGGTCCGGGAGCCCGAGGTCGAGCAGGACGAACTCCGCCTCGTGCACGAACCGCAGGGCGTCCAGGGCCCGGCCGACGCGTCGCACGGTGTGCCCGCGCTGGGCGAGTGCCGTGCCGAGTGCGTGGGCCATGCGGTCGTCGTCCTCGACGAGAAGCGCGTGCATACGGGGTGTCCTTTGGCGGTGGTGGGGAGGTGGCGGTAGAGCCGACGGTGCGCCACCGCCGACTTGGGAAGGTCTGCGAACTCGGTCAACCGATCTTCGCGGACGACTGTTCGGAAGTGGAGGTGGAGGGGCACGTGGGCCCCCTGTGCGGTTGATCGTCAGTCTGCGAGGAGTCTCGTCCGGTGACCCGGATGAAGAAGCGGCGTGTCCGCCGACGGGTCCGGGCCGCCGAGCCCCCTTCCTCGCGCCCGTCCCGCCGGGTGGGGGACGGCCGCCGGGCCGGCCGCCATGCGGGGATCGCACGGCGGCCGGCCCGGCCGTGAGCACGGCGCGGTCAGGGATCTTGCGCGACGGCGCACGGGCTCTTGACCACCTACGCGGCCCTTGCCGGTTTCGCGGACCGCGCCGCCGGAGCTCCGCGAGGTTCAGGCCTGCGGCACCACGCCCTCGGCCGGCGACCGGGCGGGCCGCGGCGCCCGGTCGCCGGCCGCCTCCTCGGCGCGGCTGAGCGGGGCATTCCTGGTGTCGGGCATGAGGACGTAGGTGACGAGGGAGACCAGCGCGCACGCCGACACGTACCAGAAGAAGGCCGTCTCGTGACCGGCGTCCTTGAACCACAGGGCCACGTACTCCGCGGTGCCGCCGAACAGCGCGTTGGCGATCGCGTACGGCAGCGCCACGCCCAGTGCCCGGACGCGGGTCGGGAACAGTTCGGCCTTCACGGCGGCGTTGATCGAGGTGTAGCCGGTGACGATGACGAGGGCGAGCAGCGACAGCCCGAGCGCGGGCCAGTACGAGGAGGCCGAGCCGAGTGCCGTCATGATCGGGTAGGTGCCGAGGGTGCATCCCACGGCGAAGGTGATCAGCAGCGGCCGGCGGCCGATCCGGTCGGACAGCGCGCCGGCCAGGGGCTGGAGCAGCGCGAAGACGAACAGGGCGGTGAAGCTGACCAGCGTGGCGGTGTTCTTGGCCATTCCGGCGCTGCCGATGAGGTACTTGGTGAGGTAGGTGGTGTACGTGTAGTAGGCGACGGTGCCGCCCAGGGTGAGCGCCATGACCAGCAGCGCCTGGCGCCGGTGCCGCCACAGCAGCCGCAGCGAGCCCCGGGCGCCGTCCGGCTCGCCGTCCTCCTCGGCGAAGGCGTCGGTCTCCTCGAGCCTGCGCCGGATCCAGAAGACGACGACGGCGAAGACCGCGCCCAGCACGAACGGCACGCGCCAGCCCCAGTCGTGCAGCTGGTCCGTGGTCAGCACGTGCTGGAGGGTGATCAGGATCGCCAGGCCCAGCAGCTGGCCCGCCGTCATCGACACGTACTGGAAGGACGAGCCGAGTCCGCGCCGGTTGCGGGCCGACACCTCGGTGAGGTAGGTCGCGCTGGCCGCGTACTCGCCGCCGATGCTCATGCCCTGCAGCAGCCGGGCGAGCAGCAGGATGAGCGCGCCGGTGTAACCGGCCTGTCCGTACGTCGGTGCGATCGCGATCAATAGAGCGGCGACCGACATCATGGTGACGGTGAGGCTCAGCGCGCTCTTGCGGCCGTGCCGGTCGGCGGCGCGGCCGAGCACCCAGCCGCCGACGGGGCGCATGAGGAAGCCGACCGCGAAGATGCCGGCGGTGTTCATCAGCTGGGTGGTCGGATTGCCGCCGGGGAAGAAGGAGTCGGCGAAGTAGATGGCGAAGCTGGCGTAGACGAACCAGTCGTACCACTCGACGAGATTGCCGAGCGAGCCTCCCATGAGGGCGAGGCGGCGCTTGCCGCGTTCCTCGGCGGACGGCGGCGCGGGCATGGCGGAAGTCGGCGACATCGGCGGCTCCAGTGGGAAAGGCCCTGATGGGGACGGGGCGAAGTGCCCAGAGCATGTGGGCCCGCGCCTCGCCCGGACAAGGTCCGGCGCCGAGATCTAACGTTCCGCTAAGAAACCGGTCACGGGCTCCGCGCCGCCCGGCAGCCGCGGGGGACGCCGACGAGCCGGTTGTCAGTGGCGGCGCCTACCGTGGTGGGCGTCCCGATCCGTATGGCTTCTCGGAACCGGACTCCCGGAGGGCCGGCCCTGTGGCGGGGCCGGCCTCCCTCATGGACAGGAGGCTCGATGACCGCCGCGACGGACAGCGCCGCACTGCCGTGCGCCCTCATACCGGGCGGCCACCGACCGGGCGGGGCCCGTCGCCGCGACGCGCGGGCGGTCGTTCCCGGCACACCGGGCGCCAACCGGCCCTCCAGCACATATCATGCCGATGTCACCCCTTTGCCCGGAAATGTTCACGCGGGCCCCTGGGTGTCATTCACGTTTTCCCATCAGCACTCCACGCCGAGGTGACGCACGCACCGGCGAGCAGCGCAAGTGCAGGAGGTACGGCATGTCGGACCGCTCTCCCGATCTGCGGGTGCACTCCGTCCCCGCGGGACCCGAACTCGCCGGGCAGCACGAGTCCCATACGCGCCTGACCATCCTGCTCAGTCCCCAGGGCGCCGAGCGAACCGAGGCCGTCCTGATCGGCGAGCTCGACGCCGGGACCGCCGCGGAACTGCGCCGCGCCCTCTTCGCCGCCCTGGAGGCGGGGGACGGCCTCGACCTGGACCTGCGCGACGTCACCCGCTGCGACGGCGCGGGGCTCTACGCCCTGCTGGAGCTGCGCAACCGCGCCCTGGCGGCGCACCGGACGCTGACCGTGACCGCCGCCAGCGACACCGTCCTGCGGCTGCTCGACCTCACCGGCAACCGGGGGGCGCTGACCCCGTCCCGTCCGTCGGCCCACCGGCTCGGCGCGGACGTCCGGCGCCTGTACACGGCGGTGTGCCTGGCCCTGCTGGACGCGGGTCTGCCACTCGCGCAGCACGACGGCGGCGAGGACCGCCCCGTCGTGGAGGCGGGGCCCCGGGGCGTGGTCGTGCGCTGGGACACCCTGCTCGGCCCCGGTGCGACGGCGCCGCCCCATCCGGCCGGGACGTCCCGGCGCCCGCTCCACGCGGCGGTGCTGGACGCGCTGGCCCTCGCCGGGTTCCGCACGGTCGAGGACAGCACGGCGACCCGCGAGATCATCGTCACCGCGTTGCCGGAGCGGACCCGCCGCTGATGGATCCCCGTTCTCCCGCTGCGTGCCCGGACGAAGTGGGGGTAGGCGGCAGCCAGGTAAGCGGCTTGACCCCATGACACCGCCCCACAGGAGAAGACGTGCTGCTGGCGCACCCCGCCGTGCTCGACGACCTGGTCGACAGTCACCGGACGCTGAGGATGCTCGACCCCGGGGACCCCGAGGTGCGCCGCCGGATGGCGGACGTCTCGTACACGCTGTGCGTGGCGACCGGCACGCGGGATGTGGACGCGGCAGTGGCACTGGCCGGCGGGGTCCCGCAGTCCCTGGCGGCGAGCGTGTGGAGCCGGGACCTGACCCACGTGCCTGGACCTCGCCGGCCGCCTGGACGCCGGCGAGGTCTGGCTCAACTGCCACCTGGTGCGAACGGCCGAGCTCCCGCACGGCGGCCGGGGTACCCCTCGGGGCACGGCACGGACCTGAGCACGCCGGCCCTGCACGAGTACCAGCGCCCCAAAACCGTCACCGCCCGGCTGACCGGCGGGAGCTGACGGCGGCGGCCTAGAAGAAGCCGAGCCTCTTCGGCGAGTACGAGACCAGGAGGTTCTTGGTCTGCTGGTAGTGGTCGAGCATCATCTTGTGCGTCTCGCGGCCGATGCCCGACTGCTTGTAGCCGCCGAACGCGGCGTGCGCCGGGTAGGCGTGGTAGCAGTTGGTCCAGACGCGGCCCGCCTGGATCGCGCGGCCGGCGCGGTAGGCGGTGTTGCCGTCGCGGGTCCACACGCCGGCGCCGAGGCCGTACAGCGTGTCGTTGGCGGTGGCGATGGCGTCGTCGAAGTCGCCGAAGGAGGTGACGGCGACGACCGGGCCGAAGATCTCCTCCTGGAAGACGCGCATGCGGTTGTCGCCCTCCAGGATCGTCGGACGGACGTAGTAGCCACCGGCCAGTTCGCCGCCCATCTCGGCGCGTTCGCCACCGGTGAGGACCTTGGCGCCTTCCTGCTGGCCGATGTCGAAGTAGGAGAGGATCTTCTCCAGCTGGTCGTTGGAGGCCTGGGCGCCGATCATGGTGGAGGTGTCCAGCGGATGGCCCTGGACGATCTTCTCGGTGCGGGTGACGGCCGCCTCCAGGAAGGCGTTGTAGTGGCCGCCCTGGATCAGCGCGCGGGACGGGCAGGTGCAGACCTCGCCCTGGTTGAGGGCGAACATCGTGAAGCCCTCCAGCGCCTTGTCGTAGAAGTCGTCGTCGGCGCGGGAGACGTCGTCGAAGAAGATGTTGGGGCTCTTGCCTCCCAGCTCCAGGGTGACGGGCTTCAGGTTCTGCGAGGCGTACTGCATGATCAGCCGGCCGGTGGTGGTCTCGCCGGTGAAGGCCACCTTGGCGACGCGCGCGCTGGAGGCGAGCGGCTTGCCGGCCTCGACGCCGAAGCCGTTGACGATGTTGACCACGCCGGGCGGCAGCAGGTCGGCGATCAGGCTCATCCAGAAGTGGATGGAGGCCGGGGTCTGTTCGGCCGGCTTGATGACGACGGCGTTGCCCGCGGCCAGGGCCGGGGCGAGCTTCCAGGTCGCCATCAGGATCGGGAAGTTCCAGGGGATGATCTGCGCGACGACGCCCAGGGGCTCGTGGAAGTGGTAGGCGACGGTGTCGTCGTCGATCTCGGCGAGACTGCCCTCCTGGGCGCGGATGGCGCCCGCGAAGTAGCGGAAGTGGTCGATGGCCAGCGGGATGTCGGCGGCGAGGGTCTCCCGGACCGGCTTGCCGTTCTCCCAGCTCTCGGCGACCGCCAGCTCCTCCAGGTGCGCCTCCATACGGTCCGCGATCCTGTTCAGGACGCCCGCCCGCTCGGTCACCGACGTACGGCCCCACCCCGGCGCGGCCGCGTGGGCGGCGTCGAGGGCCCGCTCGACGTCCTCGGCGGTGCCGCGGGCGACCTCCGTGAAGATCTCGCCGGTGACCGGGGTCGGGTTGCCGAAGTACTCGCCGCGGGCGGGCGGCACGTACTCGCCGCCGATCCAGTGGTCGTAGCGTGACTGGTACTTCATGATCGCGTCGTCGGAACCGGGGTTGGCGTACCGGGTCATGGGGCGGCCTCCCATTGCGAGCCGCCCGCTCCGTCGCGGACGGCGGTTGGGGGGACCGTAGGACGCGCAAGGTTGCAACAGGGTTGCGGCGGAACGCCACCACGGAACTACACTCGGCAGCACCCCACCCGGTGCCGCCGGGCACCGGTCCGTGCCTACCCGGGGACGGCCATGACTGTCTCGTACGCGGCGTCCTACGCGGCCTGGCCGCCGGGGACCGATCCGGACCTCCTGCGGCGGGACGTGGCGCGTGCGCACGAGGAGTTCCTGTCGACGGGACGCCCGCCGCGGCCGGTGCGCGATGTCGTCCTCGGCTCCTGGCAGCGCTCGCTCAACCGCGGCGTGGACCCGGAGGCCGACGGCCCCCGTTCCCCCGGGCTCGGCGCGGCGGAGTTGCGGGACTACCGGCGGCAGCACCCGATGGCGGCGGTGCTGCCCGTCGTACGCAGCCTGCTCGTCGAACCCGCCCAGGACAGCGACCAGTTGGTCGCGGTCGGCGACGAGCGCGCCCGGCTGCTGTGGGTCGAGGGCACGCCGGGGCTGGCGGCACGGGCCGAGCGGATCGGCTTCGTCGAGGGCGCGGAGTGGGCGGAGGACGCGGCCGGTACCAACGCGCCCGGCACCGCGGTCGCGCTGGGGCGGCCCCTGCAGATCTACGCGGGCGAGCACTTCATCCGCCCGGTGCACCCGTGGAGCTGCTCGGCGGCCCCGGTCCGCGACCCGGACACCGGTGCGGTGATCGGCGTGATCGACCTGACGGGCGGCGACCACATCGCGGCGCCGCACGCGCTGGCCCTGGTGCGGGCCACCGTGGCGGCGGCCGAGGCCGAACTGCGGCTGCTGCGGCTGCGCGGCGTCCTGCCGGCCGTCGCTGCTCGGGGGACGACGCCCGCCGGGGCGCGGCTGGAGGTGCTGGCACGCGACCGGGCACTGCTGACCTCCCCGTACGGGACGGTCGAACTGAGCCCCCGCCATTCCGAGATCGTCTTCCTGCTGGCCCGGCATCCGCGGGGGCTGGGCGCCGACGCGCTCGCCGCCCGGCTGCACGAGCACGAGTCGGCGCGGGTCACCACGCGGGCCGAGATGTCGCGGCTGCGCCGGCTGCTCGGTCCCCAGGTGCTGGGCTCGCGCCCGTACCGGCTGCTGCTGCCGGCCACCACGGACGCGGACGAGGTCCGCGCCCTCCTGGCCCGCGGCGCCCACCGCCGGGCCCTGGCCCGCTATCCAGGGGCCCTGCTGCCCGGCTCCGACGCCCCCGCCATCGTCGACGCGCGCGAGGAACTCCACTGGGCGCTGCGCCGCGCCCTGCGCGATCGTGGCGACGCCAGGCTGCTGCTCGACTGGCTGGACCGGCCCGGCAACCACGACGACGTCGACCTGCTCCAGGCGGCACTGCGCGCGCTGCCCCCCGAGTCGCCGCGGCGTCCGGTGCTGCGGGCACGGCTGGACCATGCCCGGCTGTGACCTGGAGCGACCTGGCGGGACCTGCCGGGGCACACTGGTGGGGTGGATGATCCGAGCATCGCGCACGTGAGCGCCGCGTCCCGGCTGGCCGGCCCGGCCGAGGGCATCGGCATGGACGAACTGGGCCTGGCGGCCCGCAACCACGCGCTCCCGCTGGAGGCCCTGCGCTACGACGTCACACCACCCGGCCTGCACTACGTGCTGGTCCACTTCGACATCCCGGCGGCCGACGCCCGGACCTGGCGGCTCACCGTCGGCGGCAAGGTCCGCGCCCCGCTGGAACTGTCCCTGGACGACCTGCGCCGGTATCCGGCCGTCACGCACCGGGTCACCATGGAGTGCGCCGGCAACGGCCGCGCCGGGCTGACCCCGCGCCCGGTCAGCCAGCCCTGGCTGAACGAGGCGGTCGGCACGGCCGACTGGACGGGCGTGCCGCTGCGCACCCTGCTGCGGGAGGCGGGCGTGGAACCCGACGCCGTCGAGGCGGTCTTCACCGGCGCCGACCACGGCGTGGAGCGCGGGGTCGAGCAGGACTACCAGCGCTCGCTCACGGTCGACGCCGCCACCGCCGCGGATCCCGAGGTCCTGGTGGCGTACGCCATGAACGGCGCGCCCCTGCCGCCGCAGCACGGCCACCCCGTCCGCCTGGTGGTCCCCGGCTGGTACGGCATGGCGCACGTGAAGTGGCTGCGTGACATCACGCTCACGGACACCCCCTTCACCGGTTTCCAGCAGTCCGTCGCCTACCGTTTCCGTCAGGAACCCGGCGAACCCGGGGAGCCCGTGACCCGCATCGCGCCGCGCGCCCTCATGGTGCCGCCCGGCTTCCCCGACTTCATGACGCGCACTCGCGTGGTGCGGCCGGGCCCGCAGCGTCTGGAGGGCCGGGCGTGGTCCGGCCGCGCGCCGGTCGTCGGTGTAGAGACGAGCACGGACGGCGGCCACACCTGGCACGCGGCCGAACTCGACGACGAGGGCCACCCCTGGGCCTGGCGGCACTGGCACACCACCTGGGAGGCGACGCCCGGCCGGCACGTGCTCAGCGTCCGCGCCACCGACGCGGAGGGCCACACCCAGCCGCTGGAACAGCCCTGGAACCGCGGCGGCTTCGCCAACAACCTCGTCCAGCGCGTCCCGGTGGTGTGCCTGGCGCCCGGCGTCTGAGGCCCGCGCGGGGCGCGGTCACCCGTCGAATGCGAGCCAGCCGACGCCGTCGTGCGGCAGGAGGCCCAGGGCACCGCGGTCGGTGGCTCCGGCCTGTACGTTGAACCGGTCCTCGCTCCAGCCTTTCGAGACGCTCAGGACGAGTCCCGGTGCCACGTGGAAACGCGTGGCCGACCCGGGCTCGAAGGGCCGGAGGGGAACCGGGCGCAGTTCCCGGGTGAGCGGCTCGACCTCCGCTCCGGTGATTCCGTGTGCCACCGCCACGTAGTCGGCGCCCGTCGCGGCCTCGTCGAGCGCGAACTGGAGGAGGAAGCCGCTGAGCGGTTCGTTCTCGGCAACCGGCGGTTCGTCGTGCACCCGGTGCCAGACGGTGGGATCGTCCTCGGGCTCGCCGGGCGTCCACAGCGTGGACCAGCGGAACCCTCCTTGGTTCTCGACACCGATGACGCGCATGTCGCCGCAGCGGTCGGTCTCCCGGCCGAGGTCTTCGACCATGCGGTTCTGGACGCCCAGGACGCCCGGACGCCGCATGGCCAGTTCGTAGAGCTGAGCGAGCCCTGCGGGCAGGTCCACGTAGCCGCCCGGTACGACCGGTGGTTCCGCGTCGTCGGCGGTGGCCGGGTACCAGCCCGTGACGAACTGCTCCAGCGCGAGGGCACGGTCGCCGTTCACATGGTCCAGCCACTCCAGGCCGGGGCGGGTCGCGGCAGGGTGCGGCGGGCGGACCCGCTGGAGCAGCGCCCGGCTGAGGGGCGTCTGTGGTCGTACCTTGCAGTCGTCGAGTTCGTACTCGGTGCCGCCGGGAGGAAGGTGCGAACCGATCTCTCCCACGTGGCCCGTGCCGAGGTAGAGCAGGCCCTCGTCCACGCGGACGAGCAGATGGAGATCGGTCCACTCCCAGAGCCGCTCCAGCACCGGGGCGGGTGCGGGGCCGAGCAGACGGATCTCCTGGGCGTTCCACACACCACTGCGCCCCGGTACGTCCCCCGCCGGGACGGTGATCAGCGTCCCGGCAGTGCCGATGATCATCGTCGCACCACCCACGGGGAGGCACTCCGCAGTGGATGCGGCGCCGATCAGCGCCAGCGCAAGCCCTTCGTCGAGCATGTCGCCGCGGGCGAGGCCGGAGTTCCCGTCAACCATGCGGGCCATCCTCCCCGACGGTCACCGCCGGGCCGAGCCTGGGGGCGTCAGGGCCGGGCACGCGGGCGGGGGCGAACTGGCGTACGGCGCATGGAGGCTGGAATGCGATAGGCGACTTCCTGCGGGCCTGACAGAGCTGGTCCGGCCCGAGGACGCCGGCCTCGACGGCGGTGGGCTGCGGCGGGAGGAGGTCGCGCTGCTCGCGGGCAGCAGCCGGACCACTGCCTCCGCCTGGAGCAGGGGCCGGACCGCAATCCGTTCGTGCAGGTCCTGGACGCGCGGGCGGGGGTGCTGCGGCCGACCGCCGGCGCCACGGCGTCCCCGGTCAGGCCGGTCGGACCGCCGGCACCGCCGGCGCGGCCGCCCGCCCCGCGGCCCCGCCGGTGCGGGCGAGGACCGGGAGCGGACGGACAAGGTAACCCTGGTCTAACCCTGCGTCCGCGGCGCGCGGACCAGCAGGAACAGGGTCCGGCGGCGGTGGCTGAAGCCGATCGACTCGTACAGCCGGAGCGCGTTGGTGTTGCTCGCGGCGGCGTGCAGCAGCGGGGTGTCCCCGCGCTCCTTGATGCCCGCGGCCACGGCGCGCACCAGGCGGGTGGCCAGACCGCGGCCACGGTGGGCGGGGTCCGTGCAGACGGCGCTGATCTCCGTCCACCCGGGCGGCTGGATGCGTTCCCCGGCCATGGCGATCAGCCGGCCGTTCTCCCGGATGCCCAGGTACGTGCCGAGTTCGAGCGTCCTCGGCAGGAACGGCCCGGGCCGCGTGCGCTCCACCAGGTCCATGACGTCGTCGATGTCGCCGGGGCCGAGCCCTACGGCCTCGGGGGCGTGCTCGGCGCGGAGCGCGCTGTCGACCATCTGCACGCCCTCGCCGCCCTCGACCACCTCCCAGCCGTCGGGGACCACGGGTGAGCCCGTGACCAGGGCGGTGCCGCCGGGGCCGAGCAGCGCGGCCAGGTCGTCCCAGGCGGCCGGGTCGGCCGGGTCGGCGAGACCCGCGAAGAGGGACATGTCGGACCGGTAGCGGGCCGCACGGCCGCGGACCTCCGCGAAGCGGGCGTGCGGGCCGGCGAGGGCGGCCCACACGGGGTTGTCCAGGACGGGGGCGACGCCGGACGGCGCGGGCTCGCCGTCGGACTCCGCGGAGTGGGCGTGATCAACAGTGGTGGACATGGGTGGTGCGGGTCTCCGTCCGTGGAGGGGCCGGCGGCTGTCGGGATGGTCAACACCGCTGTGCCCGCCCGCAATCCCGGGCGGGGCCCGGGAATCCCGGCCCGGGCGGTGTCGATCGCTGGGCACCGGCCGGGTTGCGCGGCGCGAGCCGCGTAATACCGTGGCCGGGAGGTGGGGGGCTCGCGCTACGAGGGAGATGGCGCATGGCCACACTGGTCGCCGTCAGCGTCGGTATGCCGAAGAACGTTCCGTGGCAGGGCCGGACGACGTTCACGGGCGTCTGGAAGGAGCCGGTCTCGGGCCCGCGTATGGTCCGGCGGCTCAACATCGACGGCGACGGGCAGGGAGACGTCGGCGGGCACGGCGGCGAGCAGCGGGCGGTGCTGGTGTACCAGCTGGACTCGTACCGCCACTGGCGGAAGGAGCTCGGCCGGGACGACTTCACCTTCGGCCAGTTCGGCGAGAACTTCACCGTGGACGGGCTGCCCGACGACGAAGTGTGCATCGGGGACCGGTACCGCATCGGCGGAGCGGTCTTCGAGGTCACGCAGCCGCGGGTGACCTGCTACCGGGTCGGGATGCGCATGGCGGAGCCCAGGATGGCCGCGCTGCTGGTGGCCCACCGGCGCCCCGGCTTCTACTTCCGCGTGCTGGAGGAGGGCGAGGTCACCGCGGGCGACGAGATCGTCAAGCTCGCGACCGGTCCGGAGGCGATGACCGTCGCCGAGATCGACGCGCTGCTGTACCTGCCGGGGCACCCCAGGGAGCAGGTGGAGCGTGCCCTGCGCATCCCCGCGCTGAGTCCGGGGTGGCAGGCCTCGATGCGGGCCCTGCTCGACGCCCAGGTGGGGGACGGAGGCGGCACCGCGGGCAACCCGGGGCTGACGGGGGCGGCGGCCCCTCCACCGGCGTGGCCGGGCTTCCGCCCGCTGCGGGTGACCCGGGTCCGGGAGGAGAGCAGCAGCATCTTCTCGCTGACGCTGGCCGCGCAGGACGGCAGCCCGCTGCCGGCCGGAATGCCGGGCCAGTTCCTCACCGTCCGGATCCGGCGCGACCCCGACGGGCCACCGCTGATCCGCACCTACTCCCTGTCGGGGCGGCCCGGCGCGGCGGAGTACCGGATCAGCGTCAAGCACGAACCGCACGGCCTGGGCAGCGGCCATCTGCGGCGGCACGTACGGGAGGGCGATCTGCTGGAGGCCGCCGCGCCGCGCGGCACCTTCGTGCTCGCCGAGGGCGACACGCCGGTGGTGCTGCTGTCCGCGGGGGTGGGCGCCACGCCGGTGATGGCCATGCTGCACGCGCTGGCCGACGACTGCGCCCGGCGCGAGGTGTGGTGGCTGCACATGGCGCGCGACGGCGAGAACCATCCGTTCGCCGCGGAGTCCCGGGCGCTGATGGGGCGGCTGGCGGGCGCGCACGCCTACATCGCGTACAGCAGGCCGCGGGAGAGCGACCGCGTGGGCGCCGACTACACCAGGGCGGGCCGGCTCGACGCGGCGCGGATCGCCGCGCTGGAGCTGCCGCCGGACGCGGACGCCTACGTCTGCGGGCCGCAGGGCTTCATGGACGCCATGGCGGAGGCGCTGACCGCGGGAGGCCTGGCCGCGGACCATGTCCACACGGAGACCTTCGGCACGCTGTCCTCGGTCAACCCCGGAGTGGTCGGCGCGACGGCCCGCGCCCCGCACCCGCCCGCGGCCCCGCCCGGCGAGCCGACCGGGCCGTCGGTGTCCTTCGCCCGCAGCGGGATCAGCGTGCCGTGGCACCCCGCGTACGGCACGCTCCTCGAACTCGCGGAGGCCTGCGACGTGCCGACCCGCTGGTCGTGCCGCACCGGGGTCTGCCACACCTGTGAGACCCCGGTCCTGACCGGTGGTGTCGGGTACGCACCGGAGCCCGTGGACGAACCCGCCGAGGGCAACGCCCTCATCTGCTGCTCGCAGCCGCGCACGGACCTGGTGCTCGATCTGTAGGACGCCCCCGATCAGCCGGAGGAGCAGGGGGTGGCCCGGACGGAGGCGCGCCCGGCCCCCGCCGTGCCGCCCGTCCCCGGCGACTGAGCCCGCCGCGGCGCTGGGCTGTGGCGCTCGGCTGCGGGCCGGGCGGTCAGCCGCGGACCGCGGGCTGCGGGAGGTCCTGCGACTCCAGGGCCATGAGCTCGTCCGCGGTGGGGTCGTCCAGCTCGGCGACTCGCTGCGCCTGCCGCTCGGTCATCTCCTGGAACATCTGGCGCGCGGAACGGCCGTTGCCGAAGCCCTCGCCGCGCGGGAGCAGCTCGAACAGGCGGGTGAGCTCGGCGCGGGCGGCGGGGGTGAGCTCGTACTGGTGCTCCGCGGCCTGGTACTCGACGATCGAGACCAGCTCGTCGGCGGCGTAGTCCTCGAAGAGCAGCGTGCGGCCGAAGCGGGAGGACAGGCCCGGGTTGGAGCTGATGAAGCGGTCCATGTCGCCCGGGTAGCCGGCGGCGATCACGACGACGTCGTCGCGGTGGTCCTCCATCAGCTTGACCAGGGTGGCCACGGCCTCCGTGCCGAAGTCGTTGCCGGCTCCCACCGGGGCGAGGCTGTAGGCCTCGTCGATGAAGAGCACGCCGCCCAGGGCGCGGTTGAAGGCGGCGGTGGTCTTGGGCCCGGTGTGGCCGACGTACTCGCCGACCAGGGCCGTACGGTCGACCTCCACCAGGTGACCCTCGCGCAGCAGCCCGAGGGCCTTCAGGAGCCGCCCGTACAGGCGGGCCACGGTGGTCTTGCCGGTGCCGGGGTTGCCCGCGAAGATCAGGTGACGGCTGAGCGGCGGGGCGGGCAGCCCGGCCTCCTCGCGGCGCCGGACCGTCTGCATGAGCTTCACCAGCGAGCCGACGTCGTGCTTGACGCGGTCGAGGCCGACGAGGGCGTTCAGCTCACCCAGCAGGTCGTCGAGGGTCTCCTCGGGCTCTTCCCGGTCGTCGTCGGCGGTGGACTCCGGGCGCGTTCCCCCGGGCGGGCCGGCGGGTGCGCCCGGGGCGGGCGCCGCCGGGGCCGGCGCGGGTTCGCCGTACGTCAGGGGAGCGCCGTCGACGGTGCAGTCGTCGAGTACCGGGGCCGCGCCCCCGTCCGTGCCGAGCGCGTCCGCGCAGTCCCGGATCCGGCAGTGCCGGAAGACCGGGTCCGCCCCCGCGCCGACGTGGAGCGCGGGGAAGCCGGAGCCGGACACGTCGAGGGAGGTGAAGGTGCCGCCGGCGCCCTCGGCGAGGAAGACGCCGTTCTTCGCCGGCCGCTCGACGCGCAGGTCCGCGACGGTGGGCCGGGCCCCGGTCCACACCACGACACCAGAACCACCGCAGTCCTCCACCGAGCCGCCGCTGACGGTGGCTTCGGCGCCCTTGTCGACGACGACGCCCGCCGCGCCCGCCCCGGTGACCCGTATCCCGGTGAGGACCGCGACGCCGCCGGTCGCGACCTGCACCCCGATCTCCTTGGTCCCGGTCACCGTGGTGTTCTCGACCCGGCTCTCCGAGGCCGAGCCGACCCCGATGCCCGTCGCCACGTCGTCGATGCGGCAGCCGGTGACCGAAGCCACGGCCTGTTCGGCCACCGCGACGCCGGTCATGGCGACGTTCCTGATCCCGCAGTCCGCGAGTTCGAGCCGGGCCTCGCCCGCCGCGTGCACGCCGTGCTCGGCGCCGTCGCGGACGAGGCAGTCGGTCAGCCGCCCGGTGGCCGTGCCGGACAGGTGGACGGCGCTGAAGGCGCTGCGGTCGATCCGGCAGTCCGCGAGCCGGGCCTGCGCGGCGCCGGTGAGCAGGAGACCGTTGGCGCCCGCGTCGGCGACGGCGCAGCCCTGCGCGTTGAGCACGCCGTTGTCCTGGACGACGACCCCGCTGGCGGATGCGCCGCGGATCCGGCAGTCGGTGAGGTCGGCGCGCGCCGTGCCGGTGACGTGCACACCGGCCGCGCCGGGCGACTCGATCCGCAGTTCGCCGGCCGTGGCCTCGGCGGCCTCCTCCAGCAGCAGCCCGGCCCGGCCGGTGCCGGTCAGGACGGAGTCGGCGAGGCGGAGGCGGGCGCTGCCGCGCAGCCGAACGCCGGATCCCGTCGTACGGTCCAGACGCAGCCGGGCCGCCTCCAGCCGGGCCGTGCCCGACAGCACGACACCGGTGCCGTCCACGCCCGTGACGCTGGTGTCCTCGACCCGGGCGCGGACCGCCCCCGCCATGTGCAGCCCGGCCAGGCGGGCGCGCTCCAGGCGGCAGCGCCGCAGGATCAGGGCGGTCGTCCCGCTCTCCTCGTCCTCCGGGCCGCGGGCCTGGATGCGGCCGCCCTCGACGGCGCAGTCCTCCAGCACCAGGCCGGCGCCCGGGGACACGGCGATCGCGGGAGCACCGTCGTCGGCGCCCCAGACGGTGACGCCGTGCACGGCGCAGTCCGGGCCGTCGACGGTCAGCGCGGGCCGTTCCCCCGGCGGCGCGGCCAGCACGACGCTCCCCCGGCCGTGCTCCGCCGTGAGCACGACGGCGCGGTCCAGCACCACGGCCTCGGTCCAGGTGCCCGGGGCGATCACCACCACGTCGCCGGGGGCGGCGGCGCGCACCGCGTCGGCGATCCGGTGGAAGGCCCCCCGGCCGCCTTGTCCTTTCGGGGCCACGGTGTGACGCGTCATGTTCCGGATCCTCTACTGCTTCTGCTGGGTGCCGGCCGGTGGTGCCTGGTACCAGGACGGGTTGATGCTCGCACGGTACGCACCGGTCAGGTAAACCGACTGGATCGACTTCTCGAAGATCTTGAAGGGTAGCTGGATCCAGAAGTCCGCGAAGCCCTGTCGGTGGAAGAGCCGGCTGCCGCCGCCCAGCACCACCACGTTCTTCACCAGCGCGGTGGAGGCCGAGGTGGTGAGCGCCGCAGCGGCGTTGATGCCGCCGTCCAGGAAGGCGTCGGCGCCGCTGAGCTTGACCGTGTTCCCGTTGGCGTCGCTGACACCCCACACGGCGGCGTTCATGGCGCCGTTGACCCACCCCGAGATCGTGCTGGTGCCCGCGCTGAAGGCGAAGTCGTAGATGCCGCCGCGCCAGCGGGTCGGGGTCTCGTTCCCGGCCCACTCGTTGGCCCAGGTCTTCTCGTGGTTGAACGGCCTGCGCTGCGGGTGCTTGCCGCTGTCGATGTTGGCCAGGGTCGTCTTGAGGTCGCCGAGCTCGCGGAAACCGGCGGCCCGGTTCTCGTGCACGGCGATGCCGACTCCGGTCTTGACGCCCGAGGACACCGCGGCGTTGGCGAACGCCTTCAGCACGTCGTTCCCGTTGAACTGCTTGTGCTGGGCCGCGTCGACGATGGCATTCACCACCAGGTTGGCGGCGAACT
The DNA here is from genome assembly GCF_057707815.1 of Actinacidiphila sp. bgisy160. Classification (NCBI taxonomy): domain Bacteria; kingdom Bacillati; phylum Actinomycetota; class Actinomycetes; order Kitasatosporales; family Streptomycetaceae; genus Actinacidiphila; species Actinacidiphila sp. bgisy160. The sequence goes on along the minus strand of NZ_JBYIQW010000012.1, from coordinate 3,005 downwards.
CCAGAACGAACTCCTGCCCGAACTCCACGAGCGCCTTGCCCGCCACCACCTTCCAGTACGGCCGGTACCGGGCCTCCCGAAGCGCCGCACCGGCATTGCCGGGGAGCATCGTGCCCGACCACGGCATGCGCTGGGCCTCACGGATCCGGCGGCCCCAGCCGCGGATCTCGGTCAGCGGCCCGCGGTAGTCGTACTCGTTGCCGACCAGCCTCATCTGCCCGAACGGACCGCCGCGCTCCCAGACCAGGCCGCTGTCGGTGCGCTGGGCGACGAGTTCGCCGTCGGCGTCGTAGCGGTTCCACTGGCCGCGCCAGGCGTCGGTCTCCAGGTATCCGGTGACGGTGCCCTCGGCGCCCCTCACGGCCTTGCGCTCGCGGACCACGGAGTCGTGGTCGAACTCCTGCCAGACCGCGCGGGGCTCGTCGGCCGTGAGGTCGTACTCGCGGACGCGGACCGGGCCGTCCAGGTGCGGCGGGGTTTCGCGCAGGACGACCGTGGTGCCGTCGGCGGACCGCAGTTCGTCGCGGAAGTGGCGGGCGCCGGGGCGCCACTGGTCGTCCCAGGTGCCGGTGGCCCGGTTCCACCAGGTGCGGACCTGGACGCCCTGGCCGGGTGCGGTCGCGCGTGAGCCGTCGCGCTTGAACACGGCGGTCAGCCAGCGGTCGTCCGCGGCCGGGTCGCGCCAGGCCTCCACGTAGCGGCCCTTGTCGAGCATGCGGCGCTCGCGGACGAGCCCGCGGTTCGCGTCGAAGTCCCGGAAGGAGTCGTCCCACGACAGCTTCGGGTCGTTGGAGCCGCGGAAGAACTCCCTGGAGCCGGAGCGGCCGACGGGGGTGCCCTGGGCGTTCGCCTCCCGCCACGTCCACTTCGCGGAGTCCGCCCGTCCCACGCCCTCGATGAAGCTGTTCGCGGTCCCGTTGGGGTTCGGGTACCGCATGCCGGTCAGGTTGCCGTGCGCGTCACGGGTGACCCACGTTCCGCGGCCCGAGGGATGGCCGACGACCGGCGCGTCGACGTACTCGCGTACGACACCGTTCGGCAGGCCCTCGCGCGCGACCCTCAGGCGCCCGTCCTGCCCCTGGAAGCGGTCCTGCCACAGCGCGCCGTCGGGAGAGCCTTGCTGTGGCACGCGGTAGCCGTGCCGGCCGCCGGACTCCTCCCAGGGCACGTACGAGGCGTCGGCCGGGGCGTAGCCAGGACCGCGGGCGTGGTCGCCGACCTTCAGCGTGGTGCCATCGTGCAGCTTGGTCGTGAGGCGCGCGAAGTCGCCGTTCGCCTTCAGGTCCAGGACACCGCCGTCCAGACCGACGTACCGCACGCCCGACGTGCCGGTGCCAGTGCCGACCGGCCGCTTCTCCCAGGTGAACAGCTGGTACGCGTTGTCGCCGAGCACATGGGCGTACGCACCCTCCGCGTGCCCCGCACCGGGCAGGAAGCCCTTGCGGACCCAGACGGGCGGACGCTGCTCACGCCACCGCTCGGTGACCAGCAGGTGGCCGTCGACGACCTCGGCCTTACCGACCTCCTTGCCGTGCGGCGACTGCCGCTGCCAGGTCCCGTCGGTCCTCCACCCACCGGGCGCGGCGCCGTCCGGCACGATCTTGTGCTCCTCGTACTGCCCGGCGTGTTCGGGCAGGTGGCCCATGCCCCATTTGCGCTGGACGAGGGTCCGCCCGTCGTCGGCGAGGTCCGTCCAGCCGGAGCCGAACCGGTCCGGGGTCCGCGGACCCTCGGCGAGTTCCTCGGCGGCGCCGTCGTAGCGGTGCCAGCGCAGGTCGCCGTTCTCGTTGCGGAGCGCCAGTGTGTGGCCCGTGCCGTTGCCGTGCTTCTGCAGACCGGCCTGGTACTCGTGGACGACGTTGCCGCGCCCGTCGAGGTCGCGCCAGCCGGTGCCCGCGGTGTCGTACTCGCGGATCCCCGCGCCGGACAGGGTGGCGTCGTCACCCCAGCGCGCCCAGCTCGTACGGGGGTTCGTACGGCCGAAGTCGATGGTGTCGGTGCGGCGGAAGGAGTCGAGGAGTTCGCCGCCGGGCAGCACCCGGCGTTCGAAGACGGGGACCGGCGAGCCGGTCGCGCTGAGCAGCACCACCCTGCCGTTCGCGGCGCCCGTCAGGTCCGCCTTGCCGTGGTGGAACACCCCCGTACCGGTGCCGGTGCCGGCGGGGCCTGTGCGCGCCCACACGCCGTTCGGGTGGTCCAGGACGTACTGGTAGGGAGTGGGCCTGCCCTTGTCGAGGACGTTGAAGCCCTGCTTGACCAGGGTGCCGTCGGCGCCGATCTCGATGAACTCCCCGTCCCGGGGCCCGCCGGTGTCCACGTGGGTCACCCGCAGACCGCCGGCCGTGGAGGTGACCTCCTGGCCGCGAAAATGGGCGATGCGCGTACCGGTCGCGTCCTCCAGCCAGGCGGCACCCTGCGCCGGGGTGACCAGGTTCAGACCGTCCGGCACGCCCGGCAGCGCCGGGAGCGGCCGGCCGATGGCGACGGGAGCGCCGTGCTCGTCGTACCGGGTGAAGGTCCCGTCGGCCTCGTCGATCCGGCGCGGATGGGGCTCAGTGAGCTCCGAGAAGTATCCGTGTACCGGGGGGAGCGTCCCCGTGCCGGACACCGAGTCCGCGTCCCGCGGAGACGGGGCCGAGCCCGAACCGGAGGTCCCGTCGTGCGTGTGCGGCACCAGCGGTACGGGCGCGGGCGACGCGTGTTCGGCCGCCGCCACCCTCAGTTGGGCCGCCTCAGCCTCGGCGAGCCGCAGCTCCGCCGTCACGACCTGCTCGCGCGCCGCCTCCAGCCCGGTCCTGTTCGAGGATCCCGTTCCGACCAGTTCGAGCGCCTCAAGCCGCCTGAACTCCGCGTGCGCCCGGTTCATGTCGCGACGGGCGTCCTGCACGGCCGCCTCGGCGTCCGCCGTCGACAACGGGTCGTCGGCGCGCGGGGTCAGATCCGGCCCCTCGTCCAGCGACACGGCGTCGGCGTCGGCACGCCCCTTGCCGTTGCTGGGTGCGGGT
>NZ_JBYIQW010000119.1:0-2769 GCF_057707815.1 Actinacidiphila sp. bgisy160 | reverse complement strand
GGTACGGATCACTTCAGCCCGAGGACGATCGCATCCGACACCGAACGCCAGACCTCCCGCGCCTCGCCGAAGCCGGCGTCCCGCAGGGCCGCGGCGTGCCAGGCCGGGGGCAGTTCGTCCCCGTCGGCGTGGGAACCGTAGATCACGAACCGCTCCTCGGTGGGACCGGCCAGCACCGGGTCGGCCTTGGCGGTGGCCCACCACTGCTCCCAGTCCAGCGCCCCCTCCGCCCTCCGCCGCTCGCGGCGGGCCCGGTCCAGTTCGCGCACGGCCGCGTTGAGCCGGGGCGTCGAGGTGTCGGGCATGTGGTCGGCGTTGAGGAAGACCCCGCCGTCCCGCAGCAGGCCGGCCAGCGTCCCGTACAGGGCCCTGAGCGGCTCGGGCTTCAGCCAGTGCAGGGCGGTCGCGGTGAGCACGGCGTCGTACGAGTCGTACGGCAGGGCCCGCGGCCAGAGCGGGTCGCGCAGGTCGGCGGTGACGAACTCGATCCTGCGCTCGCCGGCGAAGTGGCCGCGGGCGATCGTCAGCAGCGCCGGGTCGAGGTCCACGCCGGTCGAGCGGGCCCCCGGGAAGCGGCGCAGCAGCCGGTCGGAGATGCTGCCGGTGCCGCAGGCCAGGTCCAGCACCCGGGGCTCGGGGCCGGTCAGCGCCTCCACCATGTCGAGCATGACCCGGAACCGTTCCTCCCGGTCCGGCAGGTACCACTCCTGCTGCCGGTCCCAGCTGTCCTGCCAGGCCTGCCAGTCGGTCGCCGCGGCGGTGGTGCCGGACATACGATCCCCTCCAGTCGTAAATACCCTTTGAGCAAGAGCAGTCATTACCGACCCTAGAGCGCACGCGTAAGGACTACAAGTGGAACTCGCCTATTACTCTGACTACGCCGTGCGCCTGGTGAACAGCGAGGAGCCCGAGCGCGGGATCGACAACCTGACCTCGGTCGACGCCGTGCGCGAGCTGTTCGGGCCGGCCAGCCAGGCGGCGGGTCGCGCCGGCGACGCCGACGTGCAGCGGCTGCGCACCGTCCGCACCCGGCTGCGCGGCGTGTTCGAGGCCGCCTCCGAGGGCGACGAGGTGCGCGCCGTCGACCTGCTGAACGCGCTGCTGCTGGAGTTCCCGGTCAGCCCGCAGATCTCCGGCCACGAGTACCTGGACGACAGCGGCCGCCCCGACTGGCACATGCACCTCGCCGAGCACGCGGCCACGGCGACCGCCTCCTACGCCGCGACCGCCTGCATGGGTCTGGCCTTCCAGCTCACCGACCTCGGTGTGGACCGGCTCGGCATCTGCCAGGCCACCACGTGCCGCAACGCCTACATCGACACCTCGACCAACCGGTCCCGCCGCTACTGCTCGGACCGCTGCGCGACCCGCGCCAACGTCGCGGCCTACCGCGCCCGCAAGCGCCTGGAGAACGAGCGGTCCGCCCTGAGCGGCCTGACGCAGGACACCAGCCAGCCCGCCACTCCGGCCGCCGACCGCTGAACCTCGCGCGGCGGCCGGAAGCGCCCGCGTCCCCGGGCGAGCACCAGCTCGTCCGGGACGGTGCCGAACTCCCTGCTGTCGTTCTCCACGAAGGTGTTGTCGCCCAGCACCCACCAGCCGCCCTCGCGCCGCTCCACGGCGCGTTTGACGATCAGCAGGTCCTGCTGGAGCGGATGGCGCAACACCACCACGTCACCCTCACGGACCTCCGTGGCGCTCCTGACGTGCTGCACCAGCAGCCAGTCACCATGCTGCAGCGTCGGCACCATCGACGGACCTGTCACCTCGACCAGCTGGTACGGCACGCTCCTCCTCTGCCCAGCCCCGGGCTCACGCATGCTCAGCCTCCTCCTCCATGCTCCACCAGCCCAGGGTGACACCAGACTTTTGTCCTAAGCACCAAGGGGCGCCCGAGAAAACCACACGACAGGGGAGTAATCTCCCTGGTGGAAAGACGATCACGAGGAAGGACAGTCATGCTCGCTCGCCTGTTCGCGCCCAAGGTCAAGGTCAGCGCCCACTGCGACCTGCCCTGCGGTGTCTACGACCCGGCCCAGGCCCGCATCGAGGCGCAGTCCGTCAAGGCGGTCCAGGAGAAGTACCAGGCCAACGAGGACCCGCACTTCCGGGCCCGCGCCATTGTCATCAAGGAGCAGCGCGCGGAGCTCGTCAAGCACCACCTGTCGGTGCTGTGGAGCGACTACTTCAAGGCGCCGCACTTCGAGAAGTACCCGCAGCTGCACCAGCTCTTCAACGACGCGCTGAAGGCGGGCAGCGCCGCCAAGGCCTCGACCGACCCGGCGACCGGCCAGAAGCTGCTCGACCTGATCGACCAGATCGACGCCATCTTCCAGGAGACGAAGAAGGCCTGATCCGGCATCGGCCACCGCGCCCGGTCCGGGCGGCCCCGCAGGGGCCCGCGGACCGGGCGCGGTCGTACGCCCCCCGATCGGGGGGCGTGCCCGCGAGACAGTGCCTCCGGCGAAATCGATGAATGGCCGCCATGGCGCGCCGGCCGGGCCCGTGTGGCACACCTCGACGCTGACGGCCTGGGCACCTCCACGCGGGCCCACTGGGCCGCCCCCGCCGGGCGGACCCCCCGGGCCGGAGGCAAGTGACGGCCCGGGGGGCGCTTCCGCGGGGCACCGGCGCGCCGGGCCGAGCCGTCACTCGCGCTCCCGCGCGCACGAACGCACGCGCTCCGGAAGGGCGGAGGCAAAACCGCGGAAGTTCGGGTACGGGGCGCCACCGTTTTGATGGACTCGCCCCCGTGGCGGAACCGATCCC
>NZ_JBYIQW010000118.1:0-3092 GCF_057707815.1 Actinacidiphila sp. bgisy160 | reverse complement strand
GAAGGCACACCAAGGTCAGCCCACCTCATCAGCAGTGACGCCCAGCGCAAGACCGGCCAGCAACCACGAGTACGCAGAAAAACAGCCTCAGAGAGAAAAACGATCAACCACTCAAAGTGCGCAACAGCCGTTCACAGCGATCCCCGGTAGTCAGCTCTTCTGGGTGGCGACAAGGAGAAGACACAACCCCAGCTCACACACCCCGAACGCCCCGCGCGAACAGCCAACCGGGCCTCTCAGCCAAACAGCAACACACCAGGTCAGCCGTCAGCCCGTACACCAACAAGCCCCCCTCCGAGCGTCACCCGCGGGGTTGGTCCCCGTATGTGGCGGCTTGCTCCCATGGCGGGTGTGCGCCTAATGTGAATGCGCTTTCAGTCAGTGTCGGCACCTCTGACAGCCGCACACGAGAAATCCGGGGTCCCCTCAGTGAGCACAGTCCCCACCGTCTACGACGTCGCCCACCGGGCGGGCGTCTCGATCGCCACCGTTTCGCGGGTCTACCGCAACCCGGACTCGGTGCGCGCGCAGACCCGTGAGCGAGTACTCGTGGTCGCCCGGGAACTCGGCTATGTGCCGAGCGGCAACGCCCGAGGGCTGGCCAGCCGCTCCACTGGGGTGCTCGGGCTGTGCTTCCCGGACTACTCAGATCCGGACGCCGCGATCGCGACGGGCGACGCCGAGGAGGACGTCGCCATGCTCTACTCCGACCAGATCATCCGCGGCATGGAGCGTGCCGCCCGGCGGCACGGCTTCGCGCTGCTGATCGCAGCCTCACTGCAGGGCGGTCCGGAGAGTCTGGTGGCAAAGGTGGCGGGTCGGGTCGACGGATTGGCCGTGCTGGCGAGAACCGTTCCGACCGAGGAGCTGGAGACGATCTTTCGGCGGCAGCCGGTGGTGATGATTGCCGGCCCTCGCGAGGGCGCGCAACTGGACCATCTTGACCACATCGAGGTCGCCAACCGCGACGGGCAGCGTGAACTCACCCGCCACCTCATAGAGGATCACGGCATGCGACGGCTGGCCTTCGTCGGAGGGGTGGACTCGCCTGATGCAGAGGCCCGGTTCCACGGCTTCCGGGACGCTTGCCGGGCGGCCGGTGTCCCTGTGGGCGCCGACCCCGATCTGCGGGTCGACCCCATGACCCAGGCCGAAGGTGGTCGCGCGGTCGAGGCACTGCTGGACCGCGGCGGTGAACTGCCGCAGGCGGTCCTCTTCGCGAACGACCAGATGGCGGTCGGGGCCTTGCACGCCCTGGAGCGCCGCGGCATCCGGGCGCCCGAGGACATGGCGGTGACCGGTTTCGACGGTATTCCCTTGAGCCGTATGGTGCGGCCCTCACTCACCACGGTGCGGCAGCCTATGGTACAGCTCGGGGAGGAGGCCGTGGAGCAATTGGTACGGCGCCTCAACGGCGGGAGGGACGAGGCCCCCCGGTCTGTTGTGCTGCCGGTCACCGTGGTGCGCCGGGCGAGTTGCGGGTGCGGCGGCACGCCGGCTGGAACCGCCGGACACGACATGCTGACGACGGTGTGCGGCCCCCCTGCGTAGTGGCCGTCCGCGTCGCGTCGAGCCATATCGGCCCGGACTGTGCATGTCGACCCCGTTACGGGAGTGTGACCAAGTCCCCTCTTGCATCACATCGGGCAGCTGGGTAAAGGTTCATGTATGCGCTTCCTGTAAGCGCATACATGAACCGAGTGCTCAAGGAGGAGCCCGCTCATGCAGCGAGCCGTCAGAAACTCAGCAGTCGCCCTCGTGCTGGCGACGACCGCCCTTGCCGCCACCGCCTGCGGCAGTTCCGGTGGCGGCAAGCAGGCCGCGGCTGACCAGAAGCAGACGCTGACCGTGTGGGGCATGGGCACCGAGGGCGAGAAGTTGGGCGAGGTCGCCAAGGAGTACGAGAGGGCGCACCCGAACATCACCGTCAAGGTGACCCCGGTCGGCTGGGACGTCGCCCACCAGAAGCTGGTCTCCGCAGCGGCCGCCGGGACGCTGCCGGACATCGCGCAGATGGGCGGCACCTACCTCGGCGAGTTCGCCGACCTCGGTGTCCTGGAGCCGGTCGACACCAAGGCCTTCAAGCAGGACGACTTCTTCAAGGCCGGCTGGGACCAGGGCGTGGCCGACGGCACCGCCTACGGCGTGCCCTGGTACGTCGACACCCGCGTCCTGTACTACCGCAAGGACCTCGCCGCGAAGGCCGGTATCACCCAGCCCCCGGCCACCTGGCAGGAACTGCAGGAGGACGCCGCGGCCCTCCAGAAGAAGGCCGGCTCGAAGTGGGGCATCTACCTGCAGTCGAGCGGCCTGGACACCGTCCAGAGCTTCTACCCGTTCCTGTACTCCGCGGGCGGCGCCATCGTCGACGACGACGGCAAGGCGGCCGTCAACACTCCCGCCGCTGTCAAGGCCTTCGACTACTACGGCAGCTTCTTCTCCAAGGGCCTGTCCCGCAAGAGCGTGGCGCCCGGCTACGACGTCACCAAGGACTTCAACACCGGCGTCGTGCCGATGTTCTTCTCCGGCCCCTGGCACATGGGCATCCTGCAGCAGCAGTACCCGCAGCTGAACGGCAAGTGGGCGGTGGCCCCCGTCCCGGCCGACCAGTCGTCCACCTCGATGGCGGGCGGCTCCAGCCTCGTCGTCTCCAAGGACAGCGAGCACAAGGCCGCTGCGCAGGAGTTCATCCGGTACCTGACCGGCGCCGAGGGGCAGGCCGAGTGGTACAAGCTCACCGCCGACCTTCCGGCCAACAAGGCCGCCTGGGACTCCGGTGACCTTGCCCAGAGCCCCGACCTGCAGGTCTTCCTCAAGCAGATGGAGACCGCCAAGGCCGCACCGACCCTGGCCAACCTGACGGAGATCACCTCCAAGGTCGACGACGCCCTCGGCTCGGTGGACCAGGGCAAGGCCTCGCCGAAGTCTGCCGCGGACAGCGCGCAGTCCCAGGTCGAGAACCTCCTGAAGTAGGACTCATGAGCACCACGACCGGATCGGCCGCGAGCGCGGCCCACAGGTCCGCCGGGCCGGGGAGCGACTCCCCGGCCGCCGGCCCCGGGGGGGGGGGGGGGGGGGGGGGGGGGGGGGGG
>NZ_JBYIQW010000117.1:0-4518 GCF_057707815.1 Actinacidiphila sp. bgisy160 | reverse complement strand
GGGGGGGGGGGGGGGGGGGAACACAGGTGCTTCCCCCCCCCCGCCGTCAAACGGGTACGGTCAGCTGCTCAGCGCAGTGATCGTGAGGGTGGCGCGGTAGCCGCCCTTCTCGACGCTGTCCGGGATCTTCAGATCCAGGTCGGCGCCGAGCTTGGCGGAACCGCGCGGGTGGCCCTGCCCGGCGGAGCCGAGGCCACGCGAGACGGACAGGCCCTTGCCCTGGTCGTCGTAACCGGACGCCACCGGGTCACCGGCCGCGGCACCGGCGCCGCCGTCCAGGACGTACGGCGTCCAGCCGAGGTAGGAGCCGGAGAAGGTCTTGTCGGCGTCCTTGAAGTCGCCCACGTTGGCCGAGATCGACCACGGGGCGAGTGAACGGCGGCTGTCGGAGACGAGGATCGGGTTGATCTTGCCGCCCGCGACGAAGTGGTCGCCGTTCTGCTCCTTGGCGGTACCGAGGTCGACCAGGCCGTTGTAGCCGTCGATCGTCCAGCCGAACTCGCCCGGAGCCGGGTTCGGGACGTTGACCTGCAGGTCCTGCTTGTCACCGTGGTACGGGTGCACCGTGACGTCGTCGACGTGCGAACCGACCGGCTGGTCGGGGCCGTTGGCGCCGCTGCGGATGTTCTCGACCACGAGCTTGTCGTTGCGCACCTGCACCTTGACGTAGGTGCGGACGTGCTCCTGGTTCTGGACCGAGTTGTACCAGTAGTTGCCCGGGTTCAGCGGGTCGGCGCCGTTCCCGTCACCGCTGGTGCCGCTGCTGTCCGGCTTGGTGATGTCGTAGTACTTCGAGCCGGAGGCGGAGTTGGCCGTCACGTAGAGGACGCCACCGGGGCCCGGGTACACGTCGGAGGCACCGGGCTGCTCGGCCGGGTTCTCCTTGGCACCGTTCTTGATCAGGTAGCTGCGGGAGTAGCTGTGGTCGTGACCCTGCAGGACGAGATCCACGCCGAGGTTCGAGAACACGGTCGGGAAGTCCCTGCGGCGCTGCTTGTTCTCGCCGTCCTTGGCGTGCGAGGCCGGCGAGTAGATCGCGTGGTGGTAGACGAGGACCTTCCACTTGGCCTCGTCGCCGTGCTTGTTGATGACGTCGGTGACGTACTTGACGTGCGCCTCGTCACCGCCGCCGTTGGCGGAGTTGTAGCTGTTGCTGTTCAGGTCGATGAACAGAACGTCCTTGTAGATGTACCAGTAGTCACCGCCGGACCTGGTGCCCTCGGGAGTCCCGTTGTCGTAGTACGGGGCCGAACGGTCGGTGTTCGGGGTGGTGAAGTGCTGCTCGTAGGCCTTGCCGCCGACGTCGTGGTTGCCGATGGTGGCGGCCCACGGGTACTGGCGCAGACCGTCGGGAGCCAGGAAGGAGTTCCACTGGGACTCGTTGTTGGCGCTCTCGACCTGGTCGCCGCCGGACACCAGGAGCTCGGCGTTCGGGTTGGCCTTCAGCGAGACGTCGACCGTGTCCTGCCAGCCGGCCTGGTCGCTCGCCAGGTTGCCGGACGAGCCGATCTGCGGGTCGCCGTAGAACAGGAAGTCGTACTCGCCCTCGAAGTCCTGGGTCTTGAACGAGTAGGTGGAGGACCAGTTGCCCTCGCTGCCGACCCGGTAGGAGTACTGGGTCTGCTCCTTCAGCCCGGTGATCGTCGCGTGGCGGTTGTAGCCGCCGCTGGAGGCGATGTTCGCCGCGCCGATGGCGTCGAAGGCGGCGGCGCCGGCCGGGAACTCGCCGTTCACCAGCTGCGCGGTCGGGGCGACCTGGATCTGCTGCGCCGTGTCGGCGGAGGAGTACCACGTCACGGTGCGCTGGGCCTCGTTGGCGCCGACACCGAGGACGATGCCGCTGAGCGTGGCGGTGTCGGCGGCGGACGCCGACGTCACCAGCCCGTTGCCGAGGGCGACCGTCAGGCCGAGGAAAGCCGCGGTGGCCCCGGTGGCCACACGGCGCCGCGCGGACCCGGAGCTCCGCGAGGAGTAGCTCGATCTCATTTTCGTCTTTTCCTTCTGTGCACGAAATGTGTGCATCGAGTGGAGGACCCCACGCTCACCTCGGCAGGTAAAGCGAACATAAATGCGGGTGACGACGTAGTTGAACTTCGCGCTATCCCTGGACGGAGTCTCAGAATCCGGATACTCGTTGCACGAACCACACCACCCCCATGACGGACACCCCGGCGGAAATCGCCCCCGCGGCCCAGAGCCCGGCCCGCGCCGAGCGGTGGCGCAGCACGAGCAGCAGCGGGAAGACGACGGCGATGATCGCCAACTGGACGGCCTCGATGCCGACGTTGAACACCAGCAGGGACCACAGCAGGGTCCACGACCACGCCTCGTCGATCCCCAGCGCGCCGGCGAAGCCCAGACCGTGGACGAGACCGAAGCAGAACACCACGCCGAGGCGGGTCCATCCGGCCCGGTCCAGGCTGAAGTGCCCCTGCCCGGGGGCCTCGAGCTCGGTCGCGTGGTCGCCGCGCCGCCAGATCCGCCACAGGTACCAGCCGGCGACCACGGCGATCGACAGCGCGATGACGGGCTCGACGACGCGCGCGGGCACGTCGACCACGCCCAGAGCGGCGAGCATGAAGGTCACCGAGTGAGCCAGGGTGAAGCTGGTTGCCGCCAGCACGATCTCGCGCGGCCGCCGCGAACCGGCGATCAGGGCGAGCAGGAACAGGATGTGGTCGACCCCGGTCAGGAGGTGTTCTGCGCCCAGTCGGAAGAACTCCCAGAACCGCTCGTACCAGGACTGGCCGATGGAGAAGGACGGGTGCTCGGCGTCGAGGGCCGCACTGCCCGAACTGCCGTCCACCGCGTACGTGACGATCGTCTTGGTGCCCTTGACGTAACCCTCGGAATCGGGGAACAGCCCGCTGCGCACCTCACGGTCCCCGCCCTGGGGGCAGTCCCAGTCCAGGCGGAGGGTGGCGTACGGCACACCCTCCCGGCGGCCGATCGTGAAGCCGCCAATCCGGGCGGGGACGCAGGTCTTGCCGTCGGAGCTCAGCGTGAAGCGCCCGGTGGCGTACGCGACGGCGGACTTCACGTGCGCGGCCAGCGCCGCCGCCTGGGCGGCGGAGTCGCCGGCGTCGAACGCGGCGGTCCCCTCACGGAAGAGCGCGTCGTCGTGCTGGTAGTCGGCGGCGGACACCACGAAGAGGTCGTACTCGAGCTGCAACGTGGTCCGTACGCGGCCTCCGCCGGCCGGGGCGACGTCCGCGTACACGGTCGAGGTGAACCCGTGCGCGAGCGCGGACTGCTGCCCGAGGCCCAGGATGGCGATCACCGCCGCGGTGATCCCGACGAGGGTGCGGCGGAGGCGATGTGACATGTGGCTCCTTGAGGTTGCCACTGCACCGTGCACGTCATGGGTGAACCGGAACCGGCCGGTCGGCGAATCGTGCGCAAACAAGTCCGACAACGGCGCCCTCCGGATGGAGGTGAGGGAGACGGGATTGCAGGATGAGGACGGCACCACCTGTCACCACCCGGAGGTCGATCGCCTTGCGCCCCCCGCTTCGGGCCGCCGCCACACTGGCCGCGGCCGCCGCGCTGCTCACCGGATGCGGCTCCGGCGACGACTGGTCACGACCGCACCCCCGGCCCAGCGCCGTCGGCACACCCGGTCCCGGCTTCGTGGACCGCGCCGACCCGCCCGCCCCCGAGGCCACCGCCACGCCGGCCCCCGGCTCCTGGTCAGGGGTCCATCCCTCGAAGGGCTACCGCGTCGTCCTGCTGACCTCGGGCGACGACCGGCCCACCAAGGCGCTCGTGACCGCGGTCAAGGAGTGGGCCGGGGCCGAGCAGGTCGACCTCAGGACGGTCGTCGCCGACCACCCCTCCGACCTCCTGCCCAGCGCCACCCGGGCCCTGGAGATGCACCCGGACCTCGTCATCAGCGCCGGCAACGACCTGATCGACCCTCTCGCCACGGTCACCCCGAACCACCTCTCCCAGCAGTTCCTCGTGGTGGGCGCGGAGTTGGCCGAGCCCACCGCGAACGTCACCGCCGTCGACTGGTCCGGCGCGTCGTTCCGCGGCGAGGGCCTCGGCATGTCCTCGACGTACGACCCCGCCACCTTCACCCCCGCCCGCTGCGCCGCCGCCGTCCGCGCCGGCGTCGCGGCCGTCCTGGGCGGCGTGACCGGGATCGTCCTCTGGCTCGACGAGCACGAGGGATAGCCTCCCTCTGTGCCCGTTCCCTGGCGATCCGCCGCCGAGAGCTCGCCCGGACCCTGCGCCACCACGGCGCCGCGCCCGACGCCGTCCACGACGTCGACGCGGCCTGGGAGGCGTTCGCCGAGTTCCTCGCCATCGAGGTCGAGGGCGTCGAGGAGGCCGACGGCGACGGCTTCATCGCCGAATGGGGCCGATGGGACTGGAACGACGACCTGCCCGCGCTCTCCTTCGGGCGGCTGCTCGCGGTCCACGCCACCGGCGGCGACGGCGACGCGCCCCACCGGCAACCGCAGTACTGGAAGGTGGAGCTGCAGCTCTGCTTCGCCGAGGATCCGGCATGGGCCG
>NZ_JBYIQW010000116.1:0-4599 GCF_057707815.1 Actinacidiphila sp. bgisy160 | reverse complement strand
TAGCAGGCTACCGACACGGACACGCGGCCTATCACAAACCGCGTTCACGGCGATCCGGTAATTCCCCGGGCCCCACGCCCCGGCTTTCGGGCAATGGCGGCCGAATTTCCCGTTGCCAAAGGGGAAATGTCCGCTCGCGCGGTCCGGTGATCCCCGGGACGGGTTTTTACCAGCACCTTGACTGCCGACCGGACTTCTTATGGGATGGCGCCTCTGTCCTGGAACGACGTGAAGGGATGCTCGTGAGAACCAGATCCTTAACGATCGCTGCAGTCGGTGCCCTCGTCCTGTGCGGTGCGACGGTGGCACCCATGGCTCAGGCCCGCGACGCGGGCACGGCCGCCGCCGAAGCGGACACCGTCAAGGTGTACCGCGCGGAAGTGACACAAAATCAGATCCCGTTGTTGCTCCAGGCCGGCCAGGACGCGCACGAACTGAGCGAACGGCCGCAGGCGCGGGGCACCGCCACCGTCGAGGTGTATCTCACCGGCAAGCAGGCGAAGGAACTGGAGAGCAGGGGCGTGCGGCTCACCGAGCGCACGCTCGGTGCCAAGGCCGAGGCACGCGTGAAAAACGCGGCCGACCAGGTGTTCCGCCCGTACAGCGGCAAGGGCGGCATCAAGGAGGAGATCCTCGCCACCGGCCGCGCGAACCCCGGGCTGACGAAGGTCGTCTCGATCGGCAGGACGACACGCGGGCAGGACATCCTCGCCCTCAAACTCACCAAGAACGCGGCGAAGTCGAAGGACGGCTCGAAGCCCGCCGTGCTGTACATGTCCAACCAGCACGCCCGTGAGTGGATCACGCCGGAGATGACCCGCCGGCTCATGCACTACTACCTGGACAACTACCGCACCGACAAGCGGATCAAGAAGCTTGTCGACTCGACCGAGCTGTGGTTCCTGATATCGGCGAACCCGGACGGCTACGACTACACCTTCCAGAGCGACGACACCCGCCTGTGGCGGAAGAACCTGCGCGACAACAACGGCGACGGCGTCATATCCGCCGGCGACGGCGTCGACCTCAACCGCAACTTCGCCTACAAGTGGGGTTACGACAACGAGGGTTCGTCGCCCAACCCGGCGAGCGAGACCTACCGCGGCCCGGGCCCGGACTCCGAGCCGGAGACGCGCGCACTGGACGCGTTCCAGAAGCGCATCGGCTTCACCTACGGCATCAACTACCACTCCGCCGCCGAGCTGCTGCTCTACGGGGTCGGCTGGCAGGTGGCCACGGACACCCCCGACGACGTCCTGTACAAGTCACTGGCCGGCACGCCGGACAACTCCGCGATCCCCGGCTACCACCCGCAGGTCTCCTCGGAGCTCTACACGACCAACGGCGAGGCCGACGGTCACGCGTCCAACGTCAATGGACTGGCGATGTTCACGCCGGAGATGTCGACCTGCCAGACCGCGTCCGCCATCGACCCGGACGACCAGTGGGTGGCCGCCGACTGCCAGTCGGGGTTCAACTTCCCCGACGACGAGAAGCTGATCCAGCAGGAGTTCGAGAAGAACGTCCCGTTCGCGCTGTCCGTGGCCGAGACGGCCTCCCACCCCGACGTCCCCTCCTCCTCCGTGGGCCTGGACGCCGCCGACTTCACCCCGGGGTCCTTCACCACCTCCTACGCGCGCGGCCATGACCAGGAGGTCTCGGTCGTCGCCCGCAAGTCGCTGCGCGACAGGGAACTCAACTACCGCGTCAACGGCGGCCGCACGAAGGACGAGGCGCTGCGCTCCTGGCGGGGCGGCGAGACCTACGGCGGCGAGGACAACCTCTACTTCGACGAGTACCGCGCGAGGGTCCGCGGCGCAGAAGTCGGCGACAAGGTCGAGGTGTGGTTCACCGCCCGGACCAAGAGCGGCAAGAAGGTCTCCAGCGACCACTTCACCTACACCGTGGCCGACCGCCCCCCGGCGGACACCCTCGTCGTCGCGGAGGAGGGCGCGGCCGCCATCCAGGCCAAGGCGTACGTCGACGCCCTGAAGGCGAGCGGCCACCGGGCCGCCGTCTGGGACGTCGCCACGCAGGGCGTGCCGGACGCGCTCGGGGTCCTCGGCCACTTCCGCACCGTCGTGCACTACACGGGCGCGGCCCTGCCGGGGAACCCCACCCAGCTGGAGCTGCGCGCCTACCTCAACGAGGGCGGCAAGCTGATCGAGGCGGGCGAGCGGGCGGGCGGCAACGTGGCCCTGGCCGACGGCACGCCGTCGAACGACTTCAGCCAGTACTACCTGGGCGCGTACTCGCGCACGTCGACCGCCGGGGCGACCGGCTTCGCCGGCACCGGGGCACTGGCGGGCTTCAGCGGTCCCCTCGGTGGCGCCACCGGCAACCCGCTGGACACGGCGGGCACCTACCGGGTGACCTCCGACTGGCTCCCGCCCGCCACGTACCCGCAGTTCGCGAGCAAGGGAGCCGGCCGGTACACGGGGTCCGTCGCCTCCGACGCGCCCTACGCCGGCTCCTACATGGCGGCCGCCGTCCACACCGACGACGCCTACAACCGGCTCACCCGGACGATCGACCTGACCGGGGTGAGCGCGGCCGACTCGCCCACCCTCCGCTCCCGCCTCCTGTGGAGCACGGAGCCCGGATACGACAACGCGATCCTGGAGGCCCACACCGTCGGCGCCGACGACTGGACCACCCTCCCCGAGGCGGGCGGCGCCACCAGCACCACCGTGCCGACCGAGTGCGAGGCCGGGTTCTACATCGGCGAGCACCCGTGGCTGACGCACTATCTGACCCCGGGCACGGACGGCTGCACGGCGACCGGCACCTCGGGCGCCTGGAACAGCTTCACGGGCGCGTCCCAGGGCTGGCAGCCGGTGAGCTTCGACCTGAGCGCCTACGCGGGCAAGAAGGTCGAGGTCTCGCTGAGCTACGTCACCGACCCGGGCTCCGGCGGCCAGGGCGTCCAGGCCGACGAGACCTCCCTGGTCATCGGCGGCACGGTCACCGAGACCGAGGGTTTCGAGACCTCCCTGGGCCCCTGGACCGTCTCCGGTCCGCCCGTGGGCAGCCCGCCCGCCCAGCGAGACTGGGTGCGCAGCGGTCCGCTGACACAGGGCGCGGTCGTCACGGACGACACCGTGCTGCTCGGCTTCGGCCTGGAGCACGTCGCCTCGGCGACGGACCGCGCGACGCTGGTCCGTCAGGCGCTCAAGGCGCTGCGCCGATGACGCCCGGGCGTGCTCCGCACGTCTGAGCACGCGCCACACCGGTCAGTGAGCCAGGCGGTCCGTACCCTCCGCGGGTACGGACCGCCTGGCTCGCGTTCCCGGCCGCCCGCGCCGGCTCGGTCACGGCGGGCGAAGTCGTCACTCACCTCCGCCGGCCCTTGCGGTATCTATCGAGATTCGATAGATTTCCATCGCATCTCGATTAAGGATGGGTCATGGGAAAGTTGACAGTGTGGGCGCTGCGCGCCGTCCTCGTGGTGGTGCTGGCCGGCACCGTGTTCATACAGGTGGGGATGGTGTGGGCATTGGCCACCGACCCGGAGGACGGGTCGCTCCCGCTGACGCCGCTGCGCCTGATCACGATCCTGGGCATGGTCACGGTCCAGGTCTCCGGGGTCTGCGTATGGCGGCTGGTGACGATGGTGCGACGCGGGACCGTGTTCTCCCACGCCGCCTTCCGCTACGTGGACGTCGTGATCGGCGCGATCGTGGCGGCCGCCCTTGTGTGGTTCGCGGTCACGGCCATCAACGCGCCGGGTCAGCGGGAGGACCCGGGCGTCACCGTCATCATGGGCGGGGTCGGCGTCGCCATCCTGGGGGTCGCGCTCCTCGTGCTCGTGCTGCGGATGCTGCTCGCCCAGGCCGTTGCTCGCGACGTCGAAGCGATGCAGATGCGCGCCGAGCTGGACGAGGTGATCTGATGCCGATCGCCGTCGACATCGACGTGATGCTGGCCAGGCGGAAGATGTCCGTGGGCGAACTCGCGGAACGGGTCGGGATCACCCCCGCCAACCTGGCGGTGCTCAAGAACGGCCGCGCCAAAGCGGTGCGCTTCGCCACGCTCGCCGCACTCTGCGAGGTACTGGAGTGTCAGCCGGGCGACCTGCTGCGCTGGGAGGCGGCGGACCCCGCCGGCGCGGACGGCTGATTCCCCGCACCGTTGCGGTGACTCCCTGCGGCAACCCCCGTCCTTCCCCCGCGGAAGGGCGGGGGTTCGTCGTTGCGTCGCTGCCCGGTGCCTCGATCACCGATCCATTCACGATGAATCCACCGCACGGCAACGCGCCCTTCACGGAACCACGGGTGAGTTGCCGGCTTTGGGCGCGATCGCCGCCGCTGCGCGGTGCGGATTGATCTGAACATGGCGCCGCGTGCCGTTGTTCCGGCTGGTCACCCCGGTTCCAGGAGCCGGCCGAGGGCCTGGCAGGATGAGGGACCGCCTGACGCGAATCCGGAAATAACAACTGTATGCGCGTGAGCCAGGATAGGTTACCGCAAAGTAGTAAGGGAAGTCTTGTGAGGAATCGAGTCCAGCGACTGGCGCTCCCGCTCTCCGCGACGGTGACGGCGGTCGTGGTGGCCGGCTGCGGTACGGGAGGGTCGGACGGCGGGGCCACGGGGAAGTCCG
>NZ_JBYIQW010000115.1:0-4891 GCF_057707815.1 Actinacidiphila sp. bgisy160 | reverse complement strand
CCTCCTGGAACTCGCCTGCAGCATCATCTGCCTCCGACGACTCCGCACGTCATTCTGAAACGATCAGTTAAGAGCGCGGCCAGCAGCACCGGCGCTTGGTCGGTCGCTGAACTGAACCCCTGGATGTACTCCGACCTCGAGTCGCTGACGCTGGCGCTCTTCAGTGAGATCCGCGCAGCCCTCCCGGACGATGGCCAGTGGTCCGACCTTCGCAGGAAAGTCGGGGCGTTCGGCCAGTCGATCAGCCCGCTGGGCAAGCTCACAGGGTTGCTCGGCCTGGACTCCTCGGAGCTGATCAAGCACGTATCCGACCGGATAGCCGGAGACACCAGCGCCTCAGCCGCCAAACACACCGCCGAAACGGCCCTGCGCCAGGCAGGGCTACCCGTCCTGGTGGTCATGGACGACCTGGACCGGCTCACCCCCCAAGAACTGCTGGTCGTCTTCAAGCTCATCCGCCTGGTCGGCCACCTGCCCAACGTGTACTACCTGATCAGCTTCGACGAACAGACCCTGCTGGACGTCCTCCAACGAACCGACCTGGTCGGTTCGAACGACCAGCGCGCCCAGGAATTCCTGGAAAAGCTCATCCAGGTCCGGCTCGACCTTCCGGCCTTCCGCGATCGCGACATCATCGCCATGACCACCCGCCTCCTGAACGCCCTGCTTGACTCCCACGGGGTGTCCATGAGCCCGGCTCAGGAGCAGCGTTTCTCCGAGGCGTACTTCCGGCACCTCCAAGACCGGCTTCGGACCCCGCGGGCCATCAAACGCTACTTCGGCCAGGCCGGCCCGACACTCGGCTCGCTGGCCGGGGAGGTGGACCTCGTCGACTTCCTGATCGTCACCTTCCTGCGGACCAGCGAGCCACGCGTCTACCGGATGCTGGGACGACACCGCGCCGAACTGACCGGCACCAGTCTCGACCCGGCGCTGGGCCGCGACTCCAGACCCGGTGAGCGCGCCGAACGATGGAAGCAACGCCTACACCATGCCGGTGTCGTCCAGGACAACCTCGACGGGGTACTCGGACTCCTCACGCTGCTGTTCCCGGCCGTCCAGCAGGCCATCGGTAACGGGCCCCGTGCGGCGGCATGGCGGCGCGGGATCGGCAGCCCGGATCATTTCGACCGGTACGTCGTCTTCGGCATCCCCGACGACGACCTCCCAGAAGCCGTCTTCGCGCAGGCCCTCACCCAAATGGCATCAGGAACCGAGGGCGTTGAGGCCGCACAGTTACTGCTCCGGCTCACAGACGACACCCACCGCATCGTCCGACGCATCGACCAAGCACGTGCCGACGGCGCCCCCGTGCCCGCGGCCGCGCTACTCCAGGCCATGGCCGACAACTACGGCCAGCTGACCGCGCAGCCCGAAGCGATGGGCCTGCTGGGTGCCGACCGGCGGGTACGCGCCTTCGCCCCAAGCCTCCTCCTCGACCTGCCCCCCGAACAGCGGCCCACCGTTGTGGCCGCCATGGCAGCCACTTACCACGGAGCAGTCCTCGCTACCCGAACCCTCCACAGCGCCACCAATACCGACGACGCCACACGGGAGAACACAACCACCACCGAACCATGGGCCGCAACCGCTCGCGACACCCTCACCGGTCGCCTGACCGAACACCTGGCCCCCGCCACCCAACAGCCGGCTTCAGACCTCACCGAGCAGGACAGCATCCTGATCTGGATGTGGCGTCACACCCACCCCGCCAGCCTCCGCACCTGGCTGCGCGACCGCCTCGACAACGGATGGGACCTCCTCCCGCTCCTGGCCGTACTCATCACCCCCCAACAGGTTCCGTTCCCCCTCATCGACAACGACACCTGGGCCGGCCTCGACGCCATGTTCACCCACGACGATCTCTACACCCGCCTCACGCCCTACCTCGACTCCCCCGACACCCCGCAACTCGCCGACCAACACCAAGCCGACATCCTCCAAGCACTCCGCGACCGCCGACCCAACCCGCACCAAACCAACCCCGAAACCCCGTGACGACACAATCCCCCCTTCAAAGCCACCTATAGGAACAGTTGCCTCGCCTGACCTGGCAGCTGTCGCCAGGAGGCTGTGCAATGCCAAACTCTTCGCTGACCGCCCGCAATGTGTGGTGAAGTTGGTCAATGGGCTCTCGCACGAAGCGCCGTGAATCGCGCAACAAGAGACAACGCCGTTCCGTCTCGGGGACGCCGGTGCTCGATTGGCACGCGCAGGTCATGGCGGATTCCTTGACCGCCATGACCACACTCATGGCCTCCTTCACTGGCGACGACCCTGCGTCTGAGGCTGACGCGGCCTTCGCCGCGGCGATCGAGGAGTTCGTCGTGGAGGTGCGGCGGTTCGACGCGATCCGGCTCATCGAGGTGGCTCGTCAACGATTCCTGCCGATGGCCCGCGTGGGCGAAATACCTGTCACCGCGGAAGCGGGCGCGGTCTATGTCGAACTGCTGGCGCTGATTGCACTGACCGCCCGGCAGGAGACAGGGAAGGCGGCCGCGGCCGAAGCCGGGTTCCAGGAGATGAGCCACTTCGTCTCCAGCGCGAAGGAAGGACTGGGCAAGATCCTCTACCTTGCGCAGCTGAGTTCATTCGCCCGTGCTGACCTGACCGACAAGCTCGCCATGGTGTCCTTGTTCATTCGGGGCGCCGAAGTGTGGATGCGCAATCCGTCATATCCGGAAATGGTAGAGGAAACCAATCTGGCGCTCCTTGACGGCGTTGAGAGCGTCCGCGCAGCCCTGCAGGCGCAGCTGGGCTTCGACGCCACGGCTGCAATAGCTGTCCTCGATTCCTGCCACGACCTGCAGCAGGACAGGCTGAACGACCGCATTGAGGCGATGGGCAATGCGGTCTTGGACGCGATGGCGGCGGAGGAGGAAGGCCGGGCGGACAGTCAACTGGCGGAACACGCCAGGCTCAGCGTCACGTCGATGTTCGAGCCACCTGCCGAGCAGGCCACTGTCACGATCGACGACATCGTTGCGCATACGGGCCTGGCCGAAGAGTGTGTCCGGGCCGTTGTCGAGCGGTTCCGCCTGGACCTGGGGACGGACAGTCCGATGGATGTCGTCGAGGCGTTCACCAGCGGAAGGAACCCGCTGCGAACGCGGCCACTTATCGTGGGCGCAGACGGGCGTCTGATGCTGCCGCATCCGGCGTTGAACGTGTTCGCTGTGCGGGAGAACCTCGAGGAACACCTGAAGAAGGCGGCCCCGGTGTGGAGCCAGTACGCCAAGCACCGCGGAGACCTTCTCGAATCCCGCACACACGCCGCGCTGGAGCGTGTGCTTCCCGGCGCCCGATTCCGGGACGGGTTGGAGTACTACCTGCCCGCGAGCGATGATGAAGCCGAGGCCGCCGACCCGTCGAAGTACACCAAGCGCGCCGAGGGCGACCACCTCATCGTCCTCGACGATGTGGCCATCATCGTGGAGGACAAGGCCGTCGCCTTGAGCGCGCTATCCCGCGGGGGCAAGACGGCACGGATCCGTACCGACCTGACCGGCATCATCACCAAAGCGGCCGAACAGGCCGGGCGCATGCGCGACGCCATCGAGCGGGACGGTGGCCTGCGCAGCAAAAACGAGGGATGGATCGACCTCAGCCATATCCGTGAGATTCACACCATCGCCGTCAGTCTCGATGACATATCGACGGTCCTGACTGCCACCGCCGAGCTGGTTCGGGCCGGTCTGCTGGCTACGGGCAACATTCCATGGACGGTGTCCGTGCACGATCTCGAGCTGATCACCGAACTGGTGGCGCGTCCGGCCGAGTTCCTGCTGTACCTGCGTCGGCGCCGCAACCCCGAAGTCACTGTGATGTTCCATGCGCCCGACGAAATGGATCTGTTCCTATACTTCTTCGAGGCAGGCCTTTGGGTGGAACCCGACCCCGTGCAGGTGCGTGCGGCGTTCCCCTTCCTGCCCGAGCCGGCCACAGCCGAACTGCGCCGCTACCGAGCACAACAGCCAGCGTTCCTGACCAGCCGAACCGATGCGCTGGACCAGTGGTTCCACACCCGAGGACGCGACGGCGCGCGTTCAGCACTGGCGCCCAAGCCGGCGATGGTGCCATCGCCGCTTGCGCCGCTGATCGACGAGTTGCAGTCCCGCAATGTCACTGGTTGGCTGAGCATCGGTGCCACGCTACTGTCGGGGTCAACCGACGTGCAGCACAAGTTCGCCCGCCACGGCGATGAACTCCTCGACAGTCCAAGTCCCAAGGGCCGTAGCCTGACTATGCCGCTCACGGCCAGCGTCAACCCGGCAGAGGGCTGGCTGTTCGTGTGGGCCACCCGTCCGACTGGAGCCGACCCCGACGAGGCCGACAGGAGGCTCCGCGATTACCTCCGGGCCAAGAAGCATCAGCTCGGTCTGCCCAGAGGTGTCGTCTTCCTCTACGACCAACCAACCCGCGAGCTCCTCGATATCTATTACGACGGGTACACCGGGCCGCTTGATGCTGCGCTGACGGCCATCTTGTCGTCCCTTCGGCCACCCTCAGAACTTCATCGCTCGATCCACCCGAACGCCAAGCGGCCGCAGGACGGCGCGAGGAACGCAGCACGGCACAAGCAGAAGCGGTAGGCACGATTTCTCGCCGGATACCGCCTCCGGCGATAGGAACAGCCACCCCCACGACAGCCAACCCGCCCCGCCCAGCCGCTAAACAGCGGCTACTTGGTCACCTCATGACAGCAGACCAGCCCGCGTAGATAGCGCATGACCAGGCAATCAACAACCGAACACGCTGACGCACAACTGCTGCGACCAACACACCCACGCACAGGTATGGGCGCGCAGATCTACGACCGGCAGAACACCACGGTCACGGTGTCCAGCGAGGGCCAGGACAACTTCCAGCACGGTGTCGTGAGCATCCGCTC
>NZ_JBYIQW010000114.1:0-5007 GCF_057707815.1 Actinacidiphila sp. bgisy160 | reverse complement strand
GGTCGGCCCAAGCGCTTCGGGGATCGAGAGGATAGCCACCGGTTCGTCGTGCTTCGCCCCGTCTGCCGGTACTTCCCCACATCGGGCAGGGGGCGGATTGACCCGTTCGGGTGATATCCGGCGGGTGGGGCCGGCCGCTCGCGGTGTCCCCGCCGGTGCTCTCACCTGTCGTTTCCCTTGCACTGTCGTCATGTTGACGGACAGTCATGCACCGGAGTCGCTTGCCGGGGTCGTGGTGTCCGACTACTGTCCAACGCCGTCAGACAGATCGTCTGGTGTGGATGGACGGGTTCTGAGACCCGGTCCCCGTCCGCACCCCTCGTCCGAAGGATCCCCCATGCTCGACATGCGTGAGCTGGACACCGAGTCCGCGGAGCTGCTGCCCGGCCGCGAGGCCCTGGGCAAGCTCAAGTTCAGCTTCGTCAAGACCACGCACGTGACCAAGCACGTGGCCCACGTCGACGCCCACAACGAGTCGCTCGCGGCCAACGAGTGGTCGCCGTACGCGGTCGCCCAGTCGCAGGCCACTCAGGCCATCAACATCAAGCAGTAGCCGGCGTTCCACCTCCTTCCGCATACCGAGAAAGGTATCCCCCCTCATGAACATGGACCAGCTCGACGCCGAGTCCGCGGAGCTGCTGCCGGGCCGCGAGGCCCTGGGCAAGCTGAAGTTCAGCTTCGTCAAGACCACGCACGTGACCAAGAACATCGCGCACGTCGACGCCCACAACGAGTCGCTCGCGGCGAA
This sequence comes from Actinacidiphila sp. bgisy160, assembly GCF_057707815.1. Lineage (NCBI taxonomy): Bacteria > Bacillati > Actinomycetota > Actinomycetes > Kitasatosporales > Streptomycetaceae > Actinacidiphila > Actinacidiphila sp. bgisy160. The sequence continues at coordinate 4,259 of NZ_JBYIQW010000114.1, read as the reverse complement.
CCAGTTCTCCCCGTTCGCGGTCGCCCAGTCCGAGGCCGTCCAGGCCATCAACATCCGCCAGTAACAACACCCGTACGTGTGCGGACCGCGCCCGTCGTGGCGCGGTCCGTCTCGGGAGGAAGAGCAGGACGGTGACGGAAGGTCACATTGCTCAGGGCCCCGGCCCCACGGGGACGGCGCTGTACGACGCGGACGTGATGGACCCTCCCCCCTACGACACGGGCTTCCCCGTCCCGCGGCTGGGCGCGGGCCTGCAACTCCTCGGTGAGTACAAGGGATCGGGGACCACCGAACCCCGGTACATCGTCCGCAGGGGGGACGGGCAGGTCGTCCAGCTGAGCCGGCTGCTGTACCTGGTCGCCCGTGCCATCGACGGGCGGCGCGACACCGAGGCCATCTCGCACCGGGTGAGCGGGCGCTTCGGCCGTGAGGTCAGTGCCGAGAACGTGCACTACCTGATCGAGAACAAGCTGCAGCCGCTGGGCGTCACCGTCCCGTTCGGGCAGGAGGACGACGAGGTCACCGGACCCACCGCGGACCTTCTGCTCGTGCTGAAGGGCCACCGGGTCATCTTCCGCGAGCGGCAGGTCGCCCGGATCGCCCGCTCGCTGGCCTGGCTGCACCGTCCGCTGGTGGTGACGGCGGTGCTCGCGACGGCGGTCGCCATGGAGATCTGGCTGTTCGCCGTCCACGGGGCGATGACACCGGTGCTCCAGGTGCTGGAACAGCCGGTGCTCATGCTCGTGGTGTTCGCGCTGACCGTGGCCTCGCTCGTCTTCCACGAGTTCGGACACGCCTCCGCGTGCCGCTACGGCGGGGCCCGGCCCGGGGCCATCGGCTGCGGCATCTTCCTCATCTGGCCGTCGATGTACACCGACGTCACCGACGTCTACCGGATCGGCCGCGGCGGCCGCATGCGCACCGATCTGGGCGGCGTGTACTTCAACGTCGTCTTCATGCTGGCCCTGGCCGGCGGCTACTTCGTCACCGGGCAGTCCTTCTTTCTCGCCGCCATCTACCTGGCCCACTTCGAGATCATCGAGCAGCTGATGCCGGCCGTCCGGCTGGACGGCTACTACATCCTCGGTGACCTCGCCGGCGTCCCGGACCTCTTCGGCAAGATCAAGCCGATCCTGCGCAGCATGCTGCCGGGCCGTCCGGTACCCCCCGAGGTCTCCGACCTCAAGCGCTCCGCCCGGACCATCGTCACCACCTGGGTGCTGACGATGGTGCCCCTGCTGCTCGCCGAACTCGGCTACGTGCTGTGGAACCTGCCGCGCCTGCTCGAGACGAGCCTGCGGTCCCTGGTCGAGCAGCTGACCGGGACGGGTTCCGCCTTCGCCGAGGGCCAGTTCGCCGCCGGCACGGTCGGGGTCGTCGGCAGCCTCATGCTGATCTTCCCCCTCGCGGGGGCGGCGTACCTGTCGGTGCGCCTGGGGGGCCGGCTCGTCCGCTACGTCGTCCGCGCCACGGAGGGGAATCTCCGGCTGAGGCTCCTCATCGGCGGAGCCACGCTGGCCGGAGCTGCGGCGCTGTGCGCCGCGTGGGTGGGCGGGGTGACCCCCAAGCCGCTGCCGCCGCAGCCGCCGATCGCCCCCATCCTGCAGCCCGGGGTGCCCGAGATCAGGCCCCCGCGCCCCGTCGCCCCCGCACCGCTGCCGAGCGTCACCACCGCCCCGGTGACCGTGGCCGCGGACGAGCCGTCGGCGACCGGGCCCTCGGCCTCACCCTCGGAGTCCGGCTCGGCCGACGCCTCCGCGTCGGCGAGTGGCAGCCCCTCGCCGTCGAAGTCGCCCAGCCCGCGGGCCTCGCGCAGCGAACCGGAACCGAGCAGCACGCGGACCACGGCCACGGCAGACCCGAGCCCGTCCGCGAGCTCGCCCACCGCCTCACCGTCGGACTCCGCGACGCCGTCGGAGCCCCCCATCCCGAGCTTCACCGTGTCCTTCCCCGCGCCTCTGCCGACCTGACGCGGGCCATCCCCCTTCCCTCCCCCCCCGATATTCCTTCCATCCGTACAGGAGAAGTCCGTGACGCACCGAAAGCCCCACACCAGCACGGTGGGCCGCAAGGCCGTCCGGCTGGGCATGCTGACCACCGCCGGCCTCGTCGCCCTCGCCACCGCGGCCCCGGCCGGCGCGGCATCGGGGTCGCACATCCCCCGCAGCGCGGGCGCCGCCGTGGACGAGGCGCACACCCTCGCCAACCGGGCGCGCCCGGTCCAGTACGACGAGGAGTTCTCGATCCACCAGTTCGGGCCGCTCGTCGCCGCCACCGCGCACAACCGGGCGGTCGCCGCCTCGGTCGGCTGCTCGCTCTCCCGCCCGTGCCGGTCGATCGCCCTCTCCTTCCAGATCGTCACCACCTCCGGTGTCGACATCCGACGGGTCACCGCCACGAACATCAGCCGTGCCGTCAACGAGCACTGCACCGGATGCCAGACCTTCGCGGGTGCCTACCAGTTCATCGTGGCGACCCCGAGGCCGCTCACCCTGAGCGCCCGCGACCGGGACCGGCTCGCCGACATCCGGCGCAGGGTGGCCGAGCTGAGGCGGTGCGGCGATCCGATCTCCGAGATCGAGCGCCGCGCGGACGCGCTCGCCGCCGAGGTCAGGGCCGTCCTGGACCGGGCGGCGGCAGCGGTGCCGGCCGGCTCCGGCGCCGGCCCGCTGCGGGAGTTCCGGCCCACCGTGACCATGCACCGCCACGTCAGCTGACGCCCCCACCGCTTCCGGGCCGGGGGCACGTCCCTCACCTCCCCAAACCCCCAGACGGGTCCCCGGCCCGGGACCACGACCGGCCCTTCCGGAGGCATGAAGTGCCCAGACGATACCCGCCCGAGCTGCGCCGCAAGGCCCTCGACCTGCTGGCCGCCGGTGAGCCCGTGAAGAAGGTCGCCTCGGACCTCGGGCTCGGCGACCAGACGATCTACCAATGGCGGCGCACGCACCTGCCGCACCTGGGCAGGCCGCGGCGCGCACCGGTGGGCACCGCCGAGCTGAACGCGGCCCGCAAGCGCATCACCGAACTGGAGACCGAGCTCGCCGTCCACCGGCGGGTCACCGAGCTGCTGCGCGATGTGGTGTCCCCAAAAGGCGATTCGAGGCCGTCCAGGTGATGGCCGGTGAGGGGCTCCCGATCCGGACCGCGACACGCGTCCTGGGTATCTCCGAATCGGGGTACTTCACCTGGCGAGGCCGGCCCCCCTCGGCCCGCGCCAACCGGCACCTGTGGCTGACGGAACTCATCACCGCCATCCACACCGACTCGCGCGGCACCTTCGGATACCGCCGTATCCACGAGGAACTCACCCTGCGGCACGGCATCCCCATCAGCCACGGCACCGTGGAACTGCTCATGCGGCGCGCCGGCCTCCAGGGCCGGCCCGGTGTGCCCGACCGGCTCTGGGTGACCGACGCCGCCGAACTCGCCACCCGCCAGGGCGAACTGCTCTGCGTGATCGTGCTCGACGCCCACGCCCGCCGGCTGATGGGCTGGAGCACGGGTTCCTCGCCGGCCGCCGGCGTCGCGGCGGACGCCCTGAGCAGGGCGGTGCTGCGGCACTCCGTCCACCCCGGACCCCGGCCCGAGGGACGTTTCACCACGCTCGTCTTCACCGAACGCGCCCACTCCCGTGGGCTGGCGCCACCCACCGGTCTGGTCGCCGACCGCAACGACCACGCCGTGATCGGGGACTTCTGGGCCCGGACGCGGACCGAACTCCTGGACCACCGCGAATGGAACAGCAGGCACGACCTCGCCACAGCCCTGTCCGACTACTTCGAGGGAATCCGAGTATGACCGCGGACCGACCGACGCCCCCGTTGCCGATCTCCTACCTGCTGCGCACCCAGATCCGTCCGGGCCATACCCTGCCGCCCAGCCAGGCGCACCAGGTCATGCTGCACTGCGCCCTCGACGCCGCCGGTGTCCCGGTCCGCCGGGACGACGCGGACGCCGTCGCCAGGATCGCCGAACTCGACTACGACACCGTCAACGCGGTCATCGGCTGGCTGCGCGTCGTCAGACCGGCGGCGTGCTGAATGCCCGGCCCGGCCCCTCGGGTCGCCGGCCGCCGCGCCCGGGCTACGGCCGCAAGCTGCTCGGCGTGCTGACGGGGTACCGCTTCGACCGGCCGCCCGCCGAACCGATGGCGGCGCTGTGCGGCCTCGACGAGAACGGGTTCCTGCACCGCTGCCGCTCCGCGCGCGGTACCGGGCCGCCGGGCGGCGCACGGGCGGACGGGCTATGACCGCGGT
>NZ_JBYIQW010000113.1:0-5415 GCF_057707815.1 Actinacidiphila sp. bgisy160 | reverse complement strand
ATCTCATCCCCGGCGATCGTGGCCACCGACCGCCCCGCAGGTTCGCTGCCGGTCAGCGTCGCGGCGGCCAGCCGCCTGTCCCGCAGCACCTGCTCCACCCTTCCCGAAGAGATCAGCAAGGTCTGGAAAACATCGTCGGGGAATCCCGCGTCGTGGAAGAGCCGCTCCATGTACAACGCGGTCTGCGGCACATTGGAGGCGTGCTTGAGCAATCCGACGTTGCCGGCCATGAGAGCCGGCGCGGCAAAACGCATGGCCTGCCACAGCGGGAAGTTCCACGGCATCACCGCCAGAACCACGCGGAGCGGCTGGTAGGTGACGTACGTCTGCTTGGCACCGACGACGCTCTGGCCGTCCCCTTGACGGTCCTGCAGGAACCCCGGGACCTCGGCAGCGTAGAACCGCAGCCCCAGCACGCACTTGGCCACTTCCTCTCGGGCTGCCTTGAGCGTCTTTCCCATCTCCGTGGTCAGCAGTCGGGCGACGGCATCGGACTCATTCTCCAGACGGTCAGCCGCTTGCCCCATCCATCCCGCTCGCTGCTCGGGTGCTGTCAACCGATATGCCGCGGCAGCAGCCGTCGCCCGGGGCAAGCTTGTCTTCGAGTTCATCGGGGGTGATTTTATCGAAGCTCTTGAGGACCTCGCCCGTAACGGGACTGATCGTTGCTATAGCCATGATTCAAGGTTATGGCTGTCTCACCAGGTGGCAATTTGTGCCGGCATAAGGTCTTCTTCCGATCCTGAGGCTGATGGCTTCAGCACACGACGATGTCGCAGTGCCGGTCTCCGCACGAGGGGAGCAGTCGGGACCGACCGCTCATCGCAGGCTCGCCCGGCAGATCGCGGCATCCACCGCGTAGTACGGCAACGAGTGGGGAGCCCCTGAAGCGATGCAGAGGTTGTGGATCACGGTGCTGTCGGCCTGCACCCCGGCGACGCCGTCGTCGCGAAGGGTTGGTTCGGTCCGTGCGGAGGTCGTTGCTGAACGGCGGGGTGCGCGTCACCGTCGCCGCTGGTCCGCAAACCGCAGGGCCCCCAGGGGCCCCGCCCACGCTGGGGACCGGTTCCCCGGAGGGGCCGACACGGAAGGTCACGACCTTCGTGTGGGGTTCCGACCAGCATCGGGCAGTCACCGGCCACGCGCCGACCTGAAGCACAGGTGAGCGACTTTCGGTCTCCGTTCGGGGTCACGCCTGGGCGTCCGAATGGCGGCGCATAGACGACCTGTCCCGCATGCATGCTGTGATCAGGTGGTGGCAGTGCCGCCCAGGTCAGATCGAGCTGAGGCTGATCTCAAGGGGGAAGGGAACCGCGGTTTTGACGACGTCGGTGAAGACGTCCCCGTCCCGGTAGACCCCGGCCGCCGGGTCGAGCAGGTAGGTATACACCAGCGGGACCCCGTTGGCTGTCTGCTCCACACGCCAATAGAAGGAGATCCCCGCCTTGGCGTACTGCTCCATCTTCACGATACGGTCCGTGGTCTCCGAGCCCGGCGAGACCACTTCCACGACCAGGAGCACATGCTCCGGCCTCGTGGGGGTGATGTCGATCGTGTCCGCCCGGTAGACCACGACGTCGGGGCGGCGGTTCGTCAGCGGAACATCCTGCAGTCGGACATCAAAGTCCGTGTCGGCATTCCATTCCGGCGACGCCGCAGCATCCAGGGCATTGGCCAGGAATCGGGCCAGGCGATTGTGGCGTTTGGACGCGCTCGGACTCACCACGACCATCCCGTCCACAATCTCGATGCCCCTGCACTGCTCCGCAGACCAGGAGTCGTACTGCGCCGCGGTGATCGGTGTGTGCATCCACTCCGGCGCAATCATGTCAGCAGTCACGGCGTACCTCCCTCGAAGCAGCAATGGTCCTGAGGTGACCCCGCTCAGTCTATGAGACCAGCGTGTATCACTGTCCATCGTTGCCGGCGCCACTCCAAACGCGACCCGACAGCGCCGTGTCCGATCACCGTGTCCCTAGCCTTCGGTCGACGCTTGCAGATCGGGGCCCCGGTCTGCTGTTAGCAGGGGGCCTGCCACGGCGCAGGGCTGGACGCGAGCGTGATGGTTCGCGGTGTGTCCGTTATCCCAGGGCCGAGGTTCCGTGCCCGTCGCCTGCTGGGGCGACGGGCACAGCCGGCTCGTCATGGCCCCGTAGCCCGATCGGATCGGGAGAATCTGCGCACCTCACGGGCCAGCTGATCGGCTCTCCAGCGTGCATGCACACATCCAGGACATCCCCCGAACGAAGGCACCCTGCCGCTCGACCATGATCGGGACTGTAAAAAGAACGGTGTAACTCCCGATCAAGGAAAAACACCTGATGAGCGACGTGACTGCCTCTGTTGAGGCGGTTGAAGAGGTCCGGCCGGTCGAGCTGTCTGCGGACGTGCTGAACGATCAGTTGATCGGGCAGCTGGTCGACCGGGCCCGCGCGAGCGGCCTGCAGTTGACCGGTGAGGGCGGGCTGCTGCAGCAGCTGACCAAGCGGGTGCTGGAGTCGGCCTCATCGCCTTCCGCGCCGGCCAGGGCGACCGGCCTACCCCGTCTGGATCGGCCGCACCGATGACGGACAGGTTGGTTGCGTCGTCGTCGACTTCCAGCTCCTTTCCGCCGGCCGGGGAGAGTAGGGATTCACTGACCCTTGGAATTGATCATCCAGGGGCGAGCTTGGGTATGTCCGGGGCGCGTCACGGCGCGCCGTCCGCTTACCCACTGCCGTCGGAAGCCGACGAGAGGGCGCCAAGGGCGTGTGGGAGCCGTGGCGTGATCCGGGCGAAGGGCGCCGCTCCCAGCCCGTTGCGCGGTCCGCGACCCGTAAGAGCCCCGACCGGGAGGGGTCAGGGCCGCAGCGCCTGGAGCGTCAGTTCGGCGTACCTGCGCCACAGGGCCGGGTCCCGCACCGCCAGGTTGACCAGTTGCAGACACATGCCGCACAGCACCACGCGCAGGTCGAGCGCCGAGGCGTCCGCGCGGACCAGCCCGGCGGTCTTGGCCGCCTCCATGAGGCCGACCAGCCGGTCGACCAGGGAGGCGATGTGCGCCGTCGACCGCCCCTCCGCGAACGCCTCCGACAGCAATCGGTCCCGGGCCAGGTTCTCGAAGAGCAGGATCACGTACGTGCTGAAGGCGTGTGCCGTGTCGACCCGCGCCATGGTGGGTTCTGTGGCCCGGTCGAGTTCTGCCAGCCGATGCTGTACGACCGCCTCCACCAGGTCCTCCTTGGTCGGGTAGCTGCGGTACACCGTGGCCTTGCCCACGTCGGCACGTTCGGCCACCTGCGGCACGGTGCCCTGCAGACCGAGCTGCCCGAAGACCTCGAGGGCCGCCGCGAATACGCGGTCGTGGTTGCGGCGGGCGTCGACCCTCCTGCGGGGGGCCGCCTGCGAGGTGTTCTGCGGGGTCGTCTGCGCCGGGTTCATCCGTCCATTGTCCTGTCTCGGGTGGTGCCTTTGCTGCCGCGCCTTCGTCTTGCGTCCCGCCGCCGAGGGCGCGGCCTAAACGGACCCACGGGTTCGGTTATAGTGGACAGCAGAGGCGGACCCTTGGGTCCGTTTAGTCTTCCCTGGAGCCATGATGCCTGTGCTGACCACTGAGGAGCGTGCCACGCTCCCCGATCCGACCCGGGAGCTCATAGAGGCGAGCCGCGCGATCGCGCCCGTGCTGCGTGGTCACGCGAACGCCGCCGAGCGCGAGAGCCGGCTGACGCCCGAGGCGACGCGGGCGCTGCGGGAGGCGGGGCTGTTCCGCCTCGGCGTGCCCCAGCGTTTCGGCGGCCATGAACTGTCTCCCGCCGCCGCCCTCCAGGTGTCGGCCGACTTGGCGCTCGCCTGTCCCTCGAGCGCCTGGGTTGTGATGGTCTCCTACGTCGCGCAGCAGATCGCCGCGTCCTTCGGCGACCAGGCCCGGTACGACTTGTGGGGCGAGAGCCCCGACGTGCCCATGTGCGGCGTGTTCGGCAGTACGGGGACCTCGTCCAGTCCGGTGGAGGGCGGGGTGGTCGTCTCCGGCTCCTGGTCGTGGGCGTCGGGATCACATCAGGCCGAGTGGGCCCTCCTCGGCGTCCCGCTGCCCGGCGCCCGGGGAGTCGTGCCCGAGCGGGGGCTGGCATTGGTCCCGGTGTCGTCGCTCACCATCCGCCGGACCTGGGACATGGCGGGCTTGCGCGGCACCGGCAGCGACACCCTGGTCGGTGAGGAGGTGTTCGTCCCGCACCACCGGCTTCGGCGCTTCATGGACGTCGTCCAGGGCAAGGGCCTGCCCGAAGAGCCGCTGTACCGGATCGCGCCGGGGTCGATGACGATCGTCTCCATGGGACCGCTGCTGGGGATCGCGCGCGCGGTTCTGAAGCTCACCCTGGAGGCCGTCGACGGGGGCAAGCCGATGGCGATGTCCCTGCACGCCCGGCTAGGCGACTCGCCCAGCGTGCAGGCTGCGCTCGCCGAGGCGGCCACGCTGATCGACTCCGCCGAACTGCACCTGATGCGCTCGGCCGAGTTCATCGGTGCGGCGGCGGACACGGGGAGCACCTCCACGCTGCTGGAGCGCGCACGGGTGCGCATGGACGCCGGGCACGCCTCGGCGTGTCTGCGCCAGGCGGTGCAGTCGCTGCTGACGGTGAGCGGGGCAGGCAGCTTCTCGCTCGCCAAGACCATGCAGCGTCACTGGCGCGACCTGGAGACCGGATCCCGGCACCCCACCCTCAACCCTGGGCTCGCCAAGGAGATGTACGGGAGGGCGCTGGTGGGCGACGAGCGGCCGGTCAGCCCGATGGTCTGAGTCGTGGACCTGGCCGCGGCTCCGCGGCCCGTATCCCTCCGGGCGAGCGCCGCTCACCCGGGACGAAAGAGGAACCATGTCCCAGCTCGCCGTCCCCGCGGCCACCAACAGCGCCGTGCGCGAGGTGCTCGGGCACTTCGCGTCCGGAGTCCTCGTTGTCACGGCCGACGGGCCCACTGGCCCGATCGGTCTCACCTGCCAGTCCTTCGTCTCGTTGTCACTCGATCCCCTGCTCATCGCCTTCGCACCGGCGCGCACGTCGCGGACCTGGCCGCTCGTCCGGGAGGCGGGCGCCTTCGGGGTCAACGTCCTCTCGGCCGGCCAGGCCGCGACGAGCGCCGCGTTCGCGCGCTCGGGAGCCGACAAGTTCCACGGGGTTCCGTGGTCGCCGGGGGCCGGCGGAGCGCCCCTGCTGCAGGATGTGTGCGCCTGGCTCACATGTGAACTGTGGAACGAGTACGACGGCGGCGACCACACCCTCGCCGTCGGCCGGGTCCTCACCGTCGGGGCGGACCCCGGACGAGAACCGCTCATCTTCCACCGCAGCCGGTACCGCGAACTCGCACCGGCCGTCCCAGAGTGCTCGCTGTGAGCGGACGGACACGCTCGCCGGGGACCGGCCGGATCGGACTCCTCTT
>NZ_JBYIQW010000112.1:0-5537 GCF_057707815.1 Actinacidiphila sp. bgisy160 | reverse complement strand
CCCCCTCCCCCCCCCCCCCCCCCCCCCCCCCCCCCCCCCCCCCCCCCCCTCCCCCGGGTCGAGCAGATCACGGTCAAGGCGACCCGGCCGACGTTCCGGGGGCGGGGTGGGACTGTTGCCGGCGAAGGTCCGCTCCCCCTGACGCATGGTGCAGCCGCAGCTCGCGGGGGCTCAGACCGTACGCCTCCTTGAAAACGCGACTGAAGTGGGGTGGGCTGGCAAACCCCCACCGGTGAGCGATCGCCTCGATCGTCAAGAACTCACCCACTGGCGACGCCAGTTCTCTCTTGCACTCTTCGAGGCGCTGAGTCCTGATCCATTCGCCAAGGCTGATTCCCGCTCGGGACAGGGTCAGGTAGAGCTGGCGTACGGAGACATGGTGCTCGGCGGCGATACGTGCGGCAGTCAGGTCGGGTTCTGCCAGATGGAGGCGGACGTACTCCTGAACGCGCTGGAGAAGTGTGCTGTTCAGAGGCGCTCTGGCCAGGTCGTCACGACCGATCGCCGTGGTGACCACAGCTCTGACCAGGTCGACACAAGGCTGCGCGAACAGGGCGGTCTCAGCGGTCTCGGCCTCGTCTGCAGCGGCCTGGTCATGAGCCAGGCGGGTGAAGAACGCCACCGTGGCACCCACGACCGGGCGCTCCGAGCCGAGTCGCACGGCTGTGACCCGGTCGAGCAGGGACGGCCGCAACCCCAGGACGTGTGTGGGGACGCGCACGAGGACCGCATGGACCGTGCCGTGGAAAACGACCTCATAGGGCTTCGCGTTCTGGAGCACCACGAGATCTCCCGCCCGTACCACGTCCTGCCTGCCTCCCTGGTGGAACCGGGAGACCCCCGCTTGCTGCAGATTGACGAGAACGTGCGGCACCATGTCCTCGTCCACCGGGGCGGCAGCACGGCGGAGGCGGGCCACGTTCCAGCCGATTTCCGATACTCTCACCAACCCCACCGCTTGGGTGGTCGCATTGGCCTTCAGGTGATTCGGGTTCGGTGGTAGGTCCACCTGTATGCGGCCGTTGACGGACCACGAGAACTCACGGATCGCGTCCGCGCGATCACGCGGAGCCAGCGATGCCACGTCGAGTCGGTCTGCCATGCGGGCTTCCTCCTGACCTGGTGGCGGGGCCTGCATTACGGGCAGTTATCCACGCTATCGCCGCCGGCGGTCCGTTTCGCGGCCTTTACTGTATTGTGCAACTTTATTTCCGTGCGGCTTGCGGTACGCCGGCGGACCGCAGGTGCTGGTGGAGCTTACGGACAGCGACACCGCGAGGTTCAACTCGATTGACGACGCGCATGAGGAGGAGCGCTTTGTCGTCGGTGCCGGGGACGGCCCGCAGGGCATGGTTCAGGGCAGTGTTGGCGAGGTGGCCCGCACCGCGATCGCCGGCTTCGGTGAGGTGGCGTGCGAGGACGGCGATGGTGTGGTCGTGTCGATTCCCGGGGCTTCGATCAGGCCGTCGGTGGCGAGAGCCGGGACGGATCCCAGTGGCAGGGGAGTTTCGGTGGTGAGGTAGTCACCGTCCGGGGTGATGCCGAGCAGAAGCCCTGGGGGGGGAACTGCAGGGATTGGGTGTGGCCAACGGGATGCCGGATCAGGGGCGGCTGCGGGCCGGCAGTGGCCGGTCGGCCGCTGTGTCGTGCCAGGTTCCCGACACCGGCGTCCTGGGGGGGCGACGCCATGGGTGCCCAGGCTCATGGCCGGCATGAAGGCTGTGCCGATGCCGAGGCCGGTGACGATCTCGGCAGTGACCAGCAGGCCGTAGGAGCTGTCCGCCTGCAGCAGGGCAAGCAGCAGGACTCCTGCCCCGGTGACGAGGTAGCCTCCGAACATCAGCAGACCGGGTCGCATTCTGGCCGTCAGGCGGGTGCCGAGGACCATGGATCCGAAGGCCTGTGCGGCCCCCAGCGGCACGAACACAAGTCCGGCCGTGAGGGGGGTGGACCCCTTCACCAGCTGCAGGTAGTAGCTGGCGAACAAGAACATGCCGAACATGCTCATCATCGCCAGGCCCTCCGAGAGGTAGGCCGTCGAAGACCCGCAGGGCCTCCGGCCCGCCGGACGGCGATACTCCGACCGCCTTCATCGTCGACCTATTTGCTCCACCGAACAGTACAGATACCTTGTATGAGTGGCCGTGGTGGGCGTTCCCGGCTTGGGGCCGGTCAGCCCAAGGTCCGCGTAATCCCTTCGGCCGAGGCACTCTCGATGGCGTCCATGAGCCGGTGACGGCTATGGGCGTAGGCGAAGTCCGGGACGGTGTGGGTGCCGTAGCGCAGATCCCGGGCCAGGTTGCCGTAGAGCGCGGCGACGTTCCTTGCGGGACCGGCGAGTTCTGCCGGGATGTCAGCGGAGTATGCGGCGGGTACCTCGAGCTTGGATACGGTGGTGTCCTTGCCGAAGGCGGCCTGCAGCGTCAGATCCGTGACCTGGAGGTTGCCCCAGGGGGCGGTCAGGACGATGTCGCCGTCTGTGCCGTTGATCTCCCAACGGAAGTTGTCGCCACGGGAGGTGCCCCCGCGGTAGAAGACGGAGGCGGCGGCACCGCTCTCCAGGGTGCCGATGACGGCGATCTGGTCCGGGGAGGTCACGGGGATGACGGCGTTGCCGTTGTCGACGACGGTGACCTCCTTGCGGCCCACGACGAGGTTGGCCGAGAGTCGGCGGAACTCCCCGAGGGTCACATTGAGTGCGTCGATGGTGTGCAGGGCCGCGCCGGACAGGGGGGTGGCGCCCTGGGTGCGGTCGAACCAGTACGCGTGCGCCTGAGTGGTCTCCGGGCCCCAGACCATGCCGGAGCCGACCAGGGTGGTGCCGATGACGCGGCCTATCCGGCCTTCCTCGATCAGCCGCCGCACGTACCGGAGTTCGGGGTGGTAGCGGCCCTGGAGGCCGATGGCGGTGCGCACGCCGGCGGCTTCGGCCCGGCGCACGACCTCGGCGGCCTCCGCCTTGTTCAGTGAGAGCGGCCATTCGCTGTAGACGGTCTTGCCCGCGTCGACGGCCGCGGAGATGAGCTCCTTGTGGAAGGGGACCTTCACCGCCACCACGACGATGTCGACTCCCGGGTGGGCGATGAGGTCGGCGTGGTTGTCGTAGGCCGCCTCCACACCGAACTCCTTCGCGGCCGCCTCAGCGGACTCACGGCGGCTGGTGCTGATGGCCCGCAACTCGTAGCCGGGCAAGGCCTTGAGGGCGGGGACGTGACTGATGGAGGCCCAGCCTCCCTGGCTCGCGCCGATGATTCCGACACCGATGGTGCTCATGCGATGACTCCTGTGGGGTGAGGGCTTGGATGGGGACCGGAAGGGATACGGACTTCGGGACGGCCCGCCGCAAACCCCGGTGGTCGACCGGGTTCGTGGAGCGCGGCGATGCGGCGGCTACTTCGCCGAGGCGGACGCGGCGGGAAGGCTGGGCACGTCGTCCACGCGGAAGCGGGTCAGAAGCGTGCTGTCGATGTACCAGTGACCCTTCACCCGCTTGTACGTCTCGTGGTACTGGCCGTAGCCGTGGAAGCCGGATTTGTAAGGCGAGCCCGGCGGGAAGCTGACGTAGTCCTCCATCACCCAGGTGCCGGTCGCGGTGTCGCCGCGCACCTCGATCTCCGGCAGGAAACCCTGGTGCGCGGTCGGCGCGTTGCCCAGCAGGGCCGCCGTGGTCTGCGCCATCTCCTTGCCGCTGCTGTACTTCATGCCGACGTCGATCGTGGGGTGGGCGGTGAAGAGTCCGGCCAGCTTCGACCACTGCTTGGTGTCGATGTAGCGGAAGTAGCGCGCCTTCAGCCGGTGGATCTCCTCGATGTCGGCCAGCCGCTGCACCGTGGCCGCGTCTCCCGCGGCTCGGGCGTGTGCGCCATGCGCCGTGGTGACCGCGGTCGCGGTGGGCGAGGTGAACGCGATCGCGCCCGCGCCTCCGGCCACCAGTAGTGCGGCCGCGGCAGCCGCTCCGGCCGCCCTGGATCGCCAAGCGGGGCGCCGCTGGGGCTGCCGCTCTTCCATGATCATGTTCCTCTCGATGCTGCCCCCGTCCGCCGGTAGGCAGGGCAGGTCGCGGGATCGCGCTCAAGCGGCCTTCACCGGCTACGGCCGCTTGGAGTACGCCGGCGCCGCGGGGGCGGTGGGCGCTTTCACCAGTGAACCCCAAATGGAACGTTAGGTCAAAAAATGCCCGCTCAGGCGAGTCATCCCGAGGTAAAGGACCTCACCGAGCGTTCCGGACAGCGGTCAGGGTCCTGCCCGGATGCGCGGACGAGGCCGAATGGGCAGAGCGTCCGTCCGAGGCGAGCGCCGAGGTGGGGGCCCGGGTGGCACGGGTCACAGCAGACCGCGCCCCCGCTTTCGCACCCGCGCAGCCTGTCGGCCGAGCCATACATGCCGACCCATCGCGGGGGGCGACGCCTCATGCGCTTCCGGCCTCACGCACGTCGGAACGATCAGTACAGATTGCTTCTCACGCGACCACGCCGGCGTCCGGAGCGGTGACGGTTGGGGTCGCACGGTGCCTCTCCCGGCTCCTCACGCCCGCGCAAACCGCGTCGCCGGGACGTTCGCCGCCCTTGGACGACATGAAGGGTCCCCGCCCACAGCCTCCCCACGCCAGTACGCACGGAGAGCGGCACCGGCCTCGCCATCCAGGCGCACAGGCGCACAGGCGCAGCAGAGCCACAGCGTCGCGCCGGAATCGGCCCGGCCCTCGTCCCACGGCTTCACGACCGTGCTGGACGCGGCGCAGGCGGGCGGTTTCACCGCCGCCGCGATCATCCCGCTGGTGATCCACGACCTCTTCGCGAGCGGCCTCGACGCGACATGGGGCACAGCAGATATTCCGAAGGCTTCAGGCCGCAGCTCTGCGGGTATCCCGCATTCCTGCCCGTGCGGCCGCCGAAAACCATGACGCGTTTTTTACGGTGGCGCAGAAAGGAGCTCCCGGGAAACGCAGGACCCCTACTTCTGCCACCCCAGCCCGCGAAACAGATGCCTTCAACACGTTCCGGCGGACATCATGATCGAAGCATTCTGCACAGCCATCCAACCACCCACCGAGAGGGCCGAGTACTGGAGGGACGCCGTGCGCAGGGCGTTCACCCGGCTGGAGATCCACTCCGAGGGGGCCGCCGAGCTCCACGGGGCGATCCGCCGGGCGTGCATGGCCGGCGTCCAGGTCGGCTCCCTCGAAGCGAGCCCGCAGCAACTGGCGCGTACCGCGCCGCTCATCGCTGCCGACGGCGACACCTCACTGCTCGTGAGCCTGCAGCACACCGGCGACAGCATCGCGGTCCAGGACGGCCGGGAGACACTGGTGGCCGCCGGCCAGCTCGTCATCCTCGACAGCCGAAGGCCCTACACCCTGGCCTTCGCCGACCCGGTGCGACAGCACCTGGCCACGGTCCCGCGGCAGATGCTGGACCTCCCCGACTCGCTCCTGCGCCAGGCGACCATGCGTACATACTCTGTAGGCCACGGGATCGGCGGAATCCTCGCGTCATACGTCGACGGGCTCGTGACGGCGGACCACTGCATCTGCGCGC
>NZ_JBYIQW010000111.1:0-5802 GCF_057707815.1 Actinacidiphila sp. bgisy160 | reverse complement strand
TTAGTACTCCAGCCGTAGTTCGTGATCTTCATGTCTGGTTCGCGGCTTGTCGGCGGTAATGGCTGGCCTGGGCTCGAGCCTGGTGGCGGCGTCGCCAGTCGGACCAGCCGAGCCGGTGGGCCGCACCGTGTAGGGGCTGGACGACGAGCGTCGTGAACAATCGGGTCTTTGACATCCAGATCCGACATCAACGGCCACGCTCACTCGCGACCGGGACGCCTCCGCAGCAGCCGGTCCATGTGGCTCACGGCCTCCCGCTGGGTGTCCTGCACGACGTGCGTGTAGACGTTCATCGTGACGGCGATCTGGGAGTGCCCGAGGATCTCCATCACCACGCGGGGCGCGACGCCAGCCGCGGTCAGCAGCGTGGCGCAGCCGTGCGCCAGCGCTGCACTCCGTATCCGTGGCCGGAGCAGTCGTACGCGAGGACGGCCGGCTCCTGTCGATCCGCCGTGCCGGCAACGGCACTTGGGAGCTCCCCGGCGCCGTCCTCGAACTAGTGCTGTGACCGCATATGTTCGCCGGGATGGTCAGGCTGCGGTTGCCCGTGCTCGTCCGCCCCAGCGGATGCCCTTCTCACTGAGGATGCGGGCGGGTTCGCGGCGTTGGGCGGCGAGGGCGTCGGGGTGGCGGGCGTTGGTGTTGCGCCGGCCCAGGTAGGTGTGCAGGGTCCGGTTCTGAACGGTGTGGTATCCCACCGTCCTAGTGACACCCGGGCTCGGAACGCGCCAGGGCGGCACGACGTCAGCCGGACGACCCCAGCCAGATTTTCGCCCGCTTTGAGCGGGGCCGTAAGGCCCCCGGATTGCTGACACCGACCAGGAGAACCGCTATGAACGCTTCCGACTTCCCCGAGCTTCCCGAGCCCGTGCGGCGCGCCGTCGCCGCGGCGAACGCCCGAGACACCGAGGCCTTCCTCGACCAGTTCACCGAGCGCGGCGCTGTGGACGACTGGGGCCGCCGCTTCGAGGGCCGAGAGGCCGTCGCGGGATGGAGCGACCGCGAGTTCATCGGCGTCAAGGTGTCCCTGAAGGTCACCGGGGTGACCCGGTACCGGGACCAGGTGATCGTTTCCGCGCAGGTCGGCGGCGACGGGTTCAACGGTCCGTCGGACTTCGCCTTCACGGTCGATGGCGACAGGATCGGCCTGATGAGGATCACCGGTTGACCGGCAGGCGCCGGGGCGCCGCCCGCGCGCGGTGGTTCAGGCGGAGTGCGTGATGCGGTCCAGCAACTCGTTCAGCAGGATGCGTTCGCCGGGCGTGAGAATCTCCTCGATCTCGGGCAGCACGGCCTTGAAGGCGACGGTACGGGTGATCGTCCGGCGCTCGTCCCCGGCGGCCTCCTCGGGCTCCGCGGTGGTGATGGCGGCGAGAATCGCCTCCCGCGTCCGGGGCGACAGCTCCGGGTCACGGGCCTCGGGCAGCGTGGCGATCAGCGTCAGGACGACGCCGCAGCCGGCCGAGTGGATCATCAGCATGGCGCGTTCCACGTCGACACTGAGCCGGCCCGCCTCGGCGACCCGGGTCACCAGGCCGCGAAGGACGTTGAAGGACTCCGTCACGGCGGCCGACTCGGCCCCGGGCCTGGGCTGACCGAACATCAGCTGGTATATCTCGGGGTTGGCCACACCGAACTCGATGTGCAGGTCCCACCCCCAGCGCAGATCCTCGACCGGGTCGGCGGCCCGCACCCGGTCGGTCTTGCGGTGCAGGTAGTCGGCGAAGCCCTCCGCCGCGACGGCGTCGAGCAGGCCCTGCATGTCGCCGAACTGCCGGTAGATGGCCGGCGGCTGAACGGCCGCCGCCTTGCTGACCGACCGGGTCGAGACCGCGTCGCGGCCGCCCTCGGCGAGCAGGGTAGCGGCGGCGGACATGATCCGCTCCCTTGTGGTCGCCCTCTCATCCATGAATCAACGATAACAGTGATTTGTTACCGAAGGAAACTTCCTCCCGGAAGGCCGCGAAGGGGCGGCCGGGAACGCCGGCCGCCCCTCCCGTCCCGCGTGCCGGGCGGCTCACTTGGCGGGGCCGGAATCCCCCCCGTGCAGCGCCTCGCGCAGCGCCGTGGTGACCTCCGCCACCGCCTTCTTGTCGGACTCGCTGTCGCGCAGGGCGTTGAGCATCATGAAGTCGTGCGTGATCTCGGGGTAGTGCGTCAGCTGGACGGGCACACCGGCCTCCCGCAGCTTCTTAGCGTACGCGGTGCCCTCGTCGTAGAGCACGTCCGAGTCCGTGACCATCAGCGCCGACGGCAGGCCGCGCAGCTGGTCGACGGTGGCCCGCAACGGGGAGGCCAGCGGGTTCTGCCGGTCCTTGAGGTCGGGGGCGTACGCGTCCCAGAACCACTTCATCGCGGGCTTGGAGAGCCAGCAGTTCTCCGCGAAGCGGCGGTACGAGGCGGTGTCGAAGTTCGCGTCCGTGACCGGGTACAGCATCACCTGGCGACGGAATTCGGGTCCGCCGCGTTGCTTGGCCATCATCGCCACGGCGGCGGTCATGTTGCCGCCCACGGAGTCGCCGGCGACGGCCAGACGCGAGGGGTCGATGCCGATCCGGCCGCCGTTGTCGGCGACCCACTTGGCCACGGTGTACGCCTGCTCGATCGGCACGGGGAACCGGGCCTCGGGCGAGGGGGTGTAGTCGACGAAGACCACCGCCGCCTGCGCGCCGTTGGCGAGCTCGCGCACCAGGCGCTCGTGGGTCCCGAAGTTCCCCAGCACCCAGCCGCCGCCGTGGATGTAGACGATCCCGGGCAGTTCCCCCTTGGCGCCCTCGGGCCGTACGACGTGCACGGACACGGCGCCGGTCGGTCCGCCGGGCACGGTCCGCCGGCTGATCTGCGCCGGGAGCATGTCCACCGGGCCCGCCTGCAGCTTGTTCAGCACTTCCCGGGCGGCCGAGTAGGACAGCGAGTACAGCGGCGGCCCGTCCGCTGCCGCCAGTTGGTCGAGGAAGGCCTGGGCCAGCGGGTCCAGCCGCACCGGCGGGTTGCCGCACGGGACCTTCGGCGCGGGCGCGTCGACGGGCACCGCGTGGTCGACACGCGCGGCGTTCGTCGCCTTCTCGCCGCACGCGGTGAGGCTCGCGGCGGCAGCCAGGAGGACTGCGACGGCGTAGCGAGCCTTGCGTCGCGTTATGGACCGGACATGCGGACAGGTCATTGCGGTCTCCGAACCGTGGTCGCTCGATGGCCCCATGTGAGAGCCTGCGGAGGCGGTACAGTCCGGACAACCGGGGATGGGCCGGGGGAGTGGCTCGCGGGCCACGGGCGCCGCGCGGCCCTCCTGGGCCCGGAGGGTCAGACCACGACGAGGTCCCAAGCCGTCATCGCGTCGGCGAGCCGCAGGTGGGGGGCGGCTTCGGCGAGCCGGCCCTGCCGCTCCAGTGTGCGGCCGAGGAGGAGATGCGCGTGCGCGTCCTGCGGCTCGGCGCGGAGGAGGTCGCGCAGCTCCGCCTCGGCCCGCGACAGCTGCGCGGAGAAGTAGTACGACCTGGCCAGCAGCATGCGCACCGCCATGTTGCGGGGCGCCACGTCCACGACGGAAGCGAGCGTCCGGGCCGCGGCGGCGTAGCGCTGCCGATTGAAGAAGAGCACGGCGCGCTTGAACGCCTCCGTGGTCGGACTGCTCATGTCGGTGCCCACTGCTGCATCACCTCGGTGGAACGACGTCTCGTTGTCAACGCCTTCAACCGGGGCAAGTGTCGGATTTGTTCCACCCTGCCCCTTGTTCCACCCTGCCCCTTGTTCCGCCGGCATCTTTCTGTACCTGCCAAATCACGCTATGTGTGGCTCTGGCCTGAGGGTGGCTCGGCCGGGTTGCGCGTCTCACCCGCCTGGAGGAACGTGACTTCGAGGCCGCTCGGCCGCAGGCCCGGCCGCCCCTGCGCTTCCGCTCTGCGCCGCGCAGAGGCCCCTCGGAGCGTAGGCAACCAATGCCCCCGCATCCCGCCGCCGTCGCGGCACTCGGACCGCATCTTCGCCCACGACCGCCACCACCCCCGGCAGCGGCCAGGAAGGCAGACCGACATGCCACTCCTCCGCACCCTCGCCACGTCCGCCGCGTCCGCCGCCCTCGCGACCGTGGTCGCGGCCGCCCCCGCCTCGGCCGGTGCCGGTGTCCCGGCAGGTCAGGCCGTTCCCCGCGCCGCCGCACCGACCTACGCCACGGTCCTCGTCACCTGCTTCGGCCGGGGCCTGGTCATGCCGCCCGACTTCCTGCTGGCCTGCGGGGACGGGAACGACCGCCTGGGCGGCCTGTACTGGTCGCACTGGGGCAGCGACTCGGCCGTGGGCACCGGCTACGAGGAGGCCAACGACTGCGATCCGTACTGCGCGGCGGGCCATTTCCACACCTTCCCGGTCAAGATCGAGCTCTCCGAGAGCAAGCCCTGGCCCAAGGACCCGCACCTTCGGCACTTCACCAAGCTCACGATCACCTACCCCGACACCGAGCCCTCCTGGCCGCACGACCCGGTCCGCGAACTGTGGGACTGATGGTCGACGGGCGCGGCGCGGGACGTGGCCACTCGCGGGCGGAGCGCCTGTTCGTCGCCGGGAAGCAGAACCACGCCCGGTTGCCGGCCTCGGCAGGCGCGGCCGCCGCCGCGCGGGCTTGCGGAACCCTGCTCCGGGAAGGCGTGGGACACGACTCCGGCCCCCGCGTCGCGGGGGCCGTTGGTGATGGTCCGGGCTTCTCGGCGGTCCCTGCCGGGGCGGGGCGGCCGTAAGGCCGGACGGCCCTGGCCGCCGCTCCCGATCCACTGCGATCACCGGGCGGGCCGGCAGGAAACCTGCCGCGCGACCTCAGCGGTAGAAGCCGTAGAAGCCGTAGAAGCCGGGGTAGAAGCCGCCGTAGTAGCCGCCGTAGCCGCCCCAGCCGCCCCAGCCGTAGCCGTTCCCCCAGCCCCAGCCGCCGTGGCCACCCCAGCCGCCGTGTCCGCCGCCCCAGCCGCCGCCGTGGTCGACGACGGACTGCGCAGTGGCGGGTGCGGCTGTCTGTGGCGTCGCCGCGCTGGCCGCGGTGGCTCCGGCGAAGGCGAGCAGGGGCGCCACCACAGCGGCGGCAGCGATCCTGCGGATGGTAAGCGTGCGCATGACTCCCCCTTCGGGGATCTGGACTTCGGGTCGCGGTCTGCGCGGGGCCGACCGCCGGCGCGCCGGATCGTGCGCATGATCCCGGCGCGGATGGGGGTGCGGACGTCAGGGCGCGGACGCACCTCACGGACGTGGAACGCCGGAACAGGTGTCTGTAGTTGAAGACGTCCCTATATGCACGGTAGGCGCGTTGTGCGCCGCCCGTCAAAGGGATCCGGCAAAAAGTGCATATTGGTGTCTTTTGCTCTAGTGTGACGACCTTTCAACCGTGCGTGCCGCGGAGGCTCCGTTGCGTCAGCGCATGCCTAACAAGCCTTTGAAGCAAGCTGGTTGAGTCTGCGGCGGGGCTCGTCCCGTCCTGAATTCCGCGTGGCCGCAGAGACCGACGAGGCAAACGTGATGCAAGAGGCAAATGATACGAATGCTGCACCAAAGGAAAACCCCCGCAGAATTCGGGAGGTGTGAATCCGCGTCGCTGCCAAGCGCTTCCGCTCAGCGGCGAACGCCACTGTGTCCGCATGGCGTCACTCCGGGCGTTCGTCGCATGTCGCCCAGCTGTTGGGCGGCCGTAAGGCCTCGAAAATCGCTGGTCGGCGATTTGTTAACACCATTGACATATCTGCGATCGCTGCATACGGTCCTGGGGGGGGGGGGGGGGGGGGGGGGGGGGGGGGGGGGGGGGGGGGGGGGGGGGGGGGGGGGGGG
>NZ_JBYIQW010000110.1:0-6167 GCF_057707815.1 Actinacidiphila sp. bgisy160 | reverse complement strand
GCGGCCCGTCATGCCCATCGTCCGCAGCCGCGCCAGCAGCGCCTTGCGCTGCGGCGCGCTGTGCAGCAGCGACAGCAGCAAGGCCAGTACGCCGTAGCCGGCGCTGGTGGCGATCGCGGCCTGGTAGACGTGTTGAGCACCGGACTGCAGGGCTGAGACGCCGTAGGACGCCCGCTCCTCTGACCGGAGCGTGACCTGCGCGGGCTGCGAGGCCTGCCGCACGACGGCACGCAATTGCGGACCCCGCAGGTCCGATCCTGTGACGAGCAGGGTCGTGGGAGCCGAAAGTCGCCGGGCCGCCCGGGGGTGCTCGCGTGCCATGTCCGTCGCGGAGACGACGACGAACTCGCCGGTACCCAGGGCCGGTGTGGCGTCCCGGGTGGCGACGGCCCGTACCGGGGTCCGGCCCGCGGAAGAACGCACATTCATCACGCCCTGCTTGAAGGCACGAGCAAGACCCGGCGAGACCACCGCCGGCAAGGGCTCCCGGCCGCGGCGGGCAAGCGACGGGAACGAAGCGCCCGTGCCGGTGCTCGACACCACGCGTCCGTACTGTGCGGGATCCGCGATGACCAGGCTGTACCTCACACCGGACGAAGTCGACAAGCCCCTCTCGATCCGCACCGCCGACGTATCCCGCACGCCGTGGACCTCGCGTACTCGTGACTCCAGGGCGGCGGGCAGCCCGGTCGACGAGTCGACGCGTGCGTCGGCGCCGACCGCCCGCAGGGCGGCCCTGTCGCGGCCCGTCTCGACACCGGCGAGGACGGACCCACCGAAGGAGGTGAGCGCGAGCGCCACCAGCAGCGCCATGAGCGGCAGAGCCGACATCGACGGGGCTCGACCGGCCCGCGCCAGGCCCAGGTGCAGCACCGCACCGTCGAGCCGCGCGAAAGGCCGCGCCAGCAGCCGCAACGGCCAGGGGTACAGCCGCAGCAGCACCAGCGCGGCGACCACAGCCACCAGCACGGGCGCCGCGGCGGTCAGCACATCCGCGGCGCCGTCCGCCGTTCCGCGTTGCCGCAGCGCCACCACCGAACCGACCACGATCACCGTGACGGTCAGCTCCGCCACGACGCGCCGCCGTGTGGGCCGTGCCTCCGTGAGGTCGGCGCGCCGGTCGGGCATGGGACGCGCGGAAACGGCCACCGCACGCAGCGGCGGGGCCAGCCAGGCGAAGGCCCCGACCAGGGCCCCCAGCAGTGTCGGCAACCCGCGGTTCTCCGCCGGCACGACGGTCAGCGCGAGCAGCACGCCGGCCGCGGCACTGGGAATCGCCGGCAGCGCGCTCTCGGCCAGCAGCCGGCCGGCGAGCGCCGACAGGCTGATGCCCCGGGCCCGCAGCAACGAGAGCTCGGAGCGCCGGCGATCGACCAGCAGGGCCGCGGCCATCAGGAGGACGATCCCGGCGACTGCCGCCACACCGACCGTCGCGACGAGGACCAGGGGTTCGGCCGCCATGCGTTGCTCGTCGAAGGAACCCAGCAGCGCCGACAGGCCGTCCTCGGCGATCTCCCCCATGTGGGGCCGGGTGTCGCGCAGTTCCGCCGCGTCAGGCCCGGTCATGAGCGAGTCGAGCTGGTCGCGCAGCGCTGGGACGTCGCGCACCCTCACGAGGCCGGCGTCCGCCGGGAGGTGGAAGTAGACGGTGGCTCCGTCGCCGAACGCGGTCAGCCCCGACGCGTCCTCGGGAGGGATGAACACCGTGAAGTGCCAGTACTGCTCGGGGTCGCCGCCCCGGGGGCCGGCCCGGCTGTTCAGCTTCGGCGCGCGCAGATCCTGTTCTGCGTTCCAATAGGGCGCCTCCGGCCGAACAGGGCGGATGATCCCGGTGATCCCGACCATCAGCTCCGAGCCGAGTGAGTCACGCAGATGAAGTTCTGATCCGGCGTGCAGTCCCATGGTGTCGGCGGTACGGTCCGTGACCACTGCCTCGACGCGGTGGGGATCGCTCAATCGGCGGTAGAACCGGCCGTCGGCCAGCCGGGCATGAGTGGTCAGGCCGGATTGGGCGACCACGGTGCTCTGCGGGTCCACGGTCCCCGTGGGCCGGGGCAGTGCCCTGTCGCCGGCCGCGAAGGGTGTCACGGACCGCAGACCGCTGATCATGTCCCGCGTCCTGAGGACGGAGGACAGCGGAGGCCGGAGAACGCCCCGGAGGGCTTCCTCGTCGCTCTTCAGCGAAGCGGGGGCGACGAGGCCCACCCCTTGCCATCCCACGGTGAACGAGGTGCTGACACTGCGTCCGGCCACCGACGCCTGGGACAGCCTCTGCCGCAGCGCCTCGTTCTCGTACGCCTGGACGGCGCCTGGCAGGATCGCCGTCACGAAGGCGGTCCCCAACACCAGAACGGCCATGGCCAGAGCCGCACCTGGAGCGGTCCGCAGCCGGGAGCGGATCAGGGACACGTCGCCGCCGCGCGGAACGTGGGACTTGGTCATCGGTTTCCTTCAAAGGGTCCACCGGCCTTGCCGGATAGGGAGTCGAAGGCCCTTGAGAAGCGCCCTGGTGCTGCTGGGGACACACACCTCGCACACACGTGAGCTTCAAGGCCTGGGGTTCTTCCGCAGCTCGCGTCCGGATGTCCGTCGCGTGGTCGTGACCGGCGCGCTCACCGCGCCCGCGCACGCACGCGTGAGCTCGCGATGGCCAGGGCCCACGCGGCGTGCCGAGCCCCGCGGCGCCGCGGGCCCACGTCCGCTTCCACGCACAGGGTCATCGCTCCCCCTGGCCTCGAAGAGCCCGAGCCGGGTCGGCGAACCGCCCCGCCATCAACACGACGATCAGCAAGGACACGGCTGTCACCAGGAGCAACAGCGCGCCGACCGGGCGGGAAGGAAGCTCGACCAGGACGCCGGGCACCGGGCTCTCCGCCCGGGTCGTCAACACGATCGACGGAACGACCATTTTGGTGAGCCAGCTGCCGAGCAACGCGCCACTGCCCGCCGCAATGAGCACCAGGATCCCCTGCTCGGCAGCCACCACCCGGATCAGCGACCGACGCGAGGCTCCCAGCGCGTGGAGTCTGGCGAGGTCCTGCAGCCGTTCCCGCACCGCGCCGATGGCGGACACGCCGAAGCCGACCAGGGCGAGTACGACCGCGGCGAGCACGGCCGCGGGCAGTGCGGACACAGGTCCCGCACCAAGGGGGTCGTCCTGGAACTCGGCCCGCTGCTCCGCGCGGACGATGACGGAGGAGATGTCGCCGCGGTCGCGAAGTGCGCTTGCGACCCGGCCGGACGCGTCGGGCCGTACGGCCACCCACCATTCGTCCGGCTCCAGACCCGGCAGATCCATGGCGCTCAGGACCCGGCTCGCGGTGCGCAGGTCGAGGAGCACCGCGCCCCCGTCACTGGCAACAGACCCAGCCGCGGTGGTGGGCAGGGCCTTCAGGGTCGCCGAGATGCGGACGCTGAGCTTCGTCGCCCCCATGTCCAGGAGCACCTTGCTGCCGACCTTGGCGTTGGTGGCCCTCAAGAAGGCTTCGGTGGCGGCCGCGGGCACCGTGTCGGGAGCCGGCGGGACCGCGGACACCGTGACCGACGCGGCGTACGACAGGAACGGCTCGGAGTTCGCACCTGTGTCGTAGTCGACGGCGAGGAGCGTGTCCCGGCCGGACCTGGGAGTCTGTCCGGGCGAGCCGGCCTTGTGGCTCCCCCTGACATCGCTGAGGTCCATGAACTGGCGGATCTGGGATGTCCATGTCGTGCCGGCCTGCGGCACGAGGTGCCTGACTCCGCCCTCGCCGTCGACGGTGTCCACCGTGCCGATCGTCAGACGGTGACGCGCGCCGGACTGGGGCATGACGTATTCGGCTTTCAGGGAGGTGATCCGCACAGGTCCGGCGGGCCCCGCGCCACGCGCCCGGCCCGTCTCGGCGCCCAGATTCGCGTACAGGGTGTGCGCCCGGCCGTCGGCGGTCACTTCGCCGAGATGGAAGGTGTACAGCACCCCGTAGCGGTCCGTGAAGGTCGCCCAGAGCCGATCGGCGACCCTGCTCGGCTTCACCCGGCCGTGGGAGTCCCGGGACTCCAGCCGGACGGCGAACCGCACACGGTCCGTACCGGGCGGCACCGCGAACCCGGCGTCACGCGCACGGCTGTCGTCCGCGGGACGCAGCGTCCGCAGGGTCTCCGCCAGGGGGCGTTCCGCCAGGTCCCCCCGCAGCCGCATGATCCCGGCCGCCGCCGTGGTGTCCATGGCGAGTACCGTGGCCGTCCTCTCACGGGGCAGGGCCACCTGGGTGCGGGAGGACGGTGTCACCGCCGCGACCCCGGCCAGATGGTCGTACACGCCACCCTGCCCGAGCGGCGGTGTCGTGGAGCCGGTGACGCGGATGTCGGAACCCACGGCGAAGTCGGCCTGGTCCTTCTGCGAGGAGATCCAACTGCTGTTCTCGCCGATCGCGAACATACTGATCGACAGGGCGAGGACGAGCAGCAGGACCGGGGACGTCCCCCGGTCGGGCCGGCGTGCCAGCTGCCACCCCACCAGCGACGCCGACAGGCCCCGGCCCCTTGCCGCCCGGCGTTCTCCGAGCCGTGCGGCAAGCGGCAGAAGACGCAGGGCGAGCACCGCGCCTGCCAGCAGGCAGATCGCCGGGGCGACGACCAGCACCGGGTCGAGTCCCAGTTCGCCGGCGGTGTCGGTGGTCAGCGCCCCCGTCGTCGCTCCTCTGCGCGACAACTGCCAGTACGCGAGTACCGCCACGACCCCGAGCCCGACGTCGGCACCGGCCCGCACGGCTCCCGGAAGTGCGCGCTGCCGTCTCCGCGCCGCCTGCTCACCAGCGTAGGAGCCCGGTCCTCTCAACGCGGGCACGACAAGGGACAACCCGCACACCAAGGCTGTCAGCGCCGCCACGCCCCAAGCGGTCGCCGGCTGCGCCTCCAGTCGTACTCCCGTCCGGCCCAGCTCGCCGTACCCGGACAACAGCTCCATGAGTGGCCGGTTCAGGAACGGGGCCAGCACCGCGGCCGGTACGACCAGCAGCAGGCTTTCGGTGGCCGCCAGGCCGGCCACCCGGCTGCGTGAGCCACCCCGGGCCCGCAGTTGCGCGGTCTCCTCGGCGCGTTCCGCCGTGAGCATCCGGGCGACCAGCAGCAGCGACAACGCGGCCAGCAGTGTCAGCTGCGAGGCGCTGATCAGCAGGGTCGACCGAGAGACCAGAAGTGATCTGCGCAACTCCTGGAGCAGTCCGGGCAATTCGCTGCTCGCCGCGATCGAGCCATCGGCCGACATGTGTTCCAGACGCTGTGTCGCCGCACGGACTCCGGCGCTCACGCGGGCGAAGCGCGCCGTCGTGATCGCCGAGAAGTCAGCGTGCGCCTGCCAGGCCATCTCCGCGGCAGGGACGGCCCCGGACGCGAAGACCCGCGGGTCGACGAGCATGGGCCCGTACGTGGTGAACGACAGCGTCCGAACGCCCCGTCCCGCTGTCGGGTCGACACGCCAGTACGGCGCCGTTGGATCGACCGGCCGGAAGATCCCCGTCACCCGGACCCTGAGTGTGGAACCGCGGAGCCGGTCCGACAGGGTCACGAGCCGCCCGGTGCGGATCTTCAGCGCCGCCGCCGCCGCCTCCGGCAGCGCGACGGGAAGCGGCCCCCCGGAGGTGGGCCTGCCCGGGAAGACGCCGTCCACCATGCTCACGTGGGCACGGTCCAGCGTGGACAGAAACGTCAGGTCCGAGTCGTCGCCGCGCGCCGGACCTGATGACCGCAGCGCCTCCGGCAGCCCGTACGACCGCGAGCGGGTGACCGTCTTCACCACGACCGGCAGACCGTCGTACGCCCCGGCGACCGCCGCGCGCACGGCGTGGTCGAGGGCCGCGCGGTCCTCGCCCTCCACGTCGGCTGTCACCTCGATCAGCGTCCTGGCGGCGGACTGCTCCTGGAGCGCGAGCCGGATGCCGGCCTCGCCGACAGCGTCGCTGAACGCCGCGAGGGCCGTCACGGCGCAGGTGGTGAGGAGCACGGACAGGACCGCGGCGCCGATCAGGAGACGGTGCGCGCGCAGGCGCAGAAGTACGAACCCGTTCATCCCAGCCCCGCCCCGCTCACGGATTCTCCGGCGGGGCCATGCGAGGCCTGGCAGCCGCCGACTCCAATGGTTTTGTTGCTCTTTCTCCCGCTTTGGCTATGCTGCGCGCCATGACTGAGATAGC